>JADJYQ010000007.1:0-300000 GCA_016719615.1 Saprospiraceae bacterium | reverse complement strand
ACTATGTTTTTTGCAGCCCCCTGGTGCTTCAAGCACAGGAACCAGCAAGCGGTTTGAAGGGCATCGATTTTTTTCACGGAAGTTTTAAAGAAGCCCTAACAAAAGCAGAAAAAGAAGGCAAACTGGTTTTTATGGATGCTTTTACTACCTGGTGCGGACCATGTAGGAGGATGTCATCAAATGTTTTTCCCGATGCTGCAGTTGGCGAGTTCTACAATGCCAATTTTATCAATATAAAAGTAGATATGGAAAAAGGTGAAGGACCTGAATTGAGTTCCAAGTATAGCGTGAGATCCTATCCAACGTTTTTATATTTAGGAGCAGATGGAAAAGTGGTCCATTCTACCGGAGGTGCTCGTCCTGCAGAAGCATTTATAGAACTCGGGCGCGAAGCTTTGAAAAAATTTGATCGCTCCGGTGATTGGGCAAAACTTTATGAAGGAGGCGACCGCGAAGCTGCTAACGTATTGGCATACATCAAATCTTTAAATCAGGTTGGTAAGCCATCCCTGAGAATTGCCAATGAATATCTTTCATCACAAAAGGACCTCACTAAACCTGAAAATCTAGAGATTATACTTGAATCAACGACTGAAGCAGATTCCAGAATTTTTGATTTTCTAGTGCAAAATAAAAAAGCTGTTGTGCAATTGAAATCACTTGATGTTTATGAATCGAAAATTTATCAGGCGTGTAAACGCACGGTCAGAAAAGCGCTTGATTATCGCAATGAATCTTTACTTCAGGAAGCTCAGGAAAAAATGAAAAACATTCCTTCGCGTTACGATGAATTTAAATACACGACTTCGCTTGACTATTATGGTGAAACCGGAAATGTGGATAAGTTCACCGCTGCTGCAAAATCATATGCAGATAAAATTGCCAAAAAAGATCCGGCAAAACTCAAAGATCTCGGCCAACTTTGCATCAAATATTTTAAGGAAGATAAAAATGCGATGTCACTTGCAGAAAAAACTGCAAAGCAAGCATTTTCATTAAGTCAGGATCAGGCTTACTGCATTCATTACGGCAGGATGTTGCATCACAATGGTAAAAAATCAGAGGCCATTTCTGTTGTTAAAAAGGGGGTGGAACATGCGAAATCGAAAGCAGAGCCTACGCAGATGTTAGATTATTTGCTGAGAGATTGGGGAGTTGAAATTTAGAGGGAAGCTCAAAGCTATAAAGTTTAAAGTCTAAAGCTTTGATTTAGTAAATAGATTGTCAGTTTGGTTAGGCGCCTAAAACTTTAATAGTGAAATCATGAAATTACTTTTCCTATCATTGTTATCAATAAGTTCGATAAGTAATTTATTTTCTCAAAATAATGACAGTATTGAAATACCACCATCTGCAATTTTGGAGGCACCACTCCCTGCAGATATAGAGTGGACACAAGCTTGCACAAAACAGGATTTAATCTATTTGGACTCTATGAATATTAAAGTTATTGCCGGCGATAAAAACCGATACTATTGGAATTCTTTTATTGATAAATCAATTGAATGTAAAGACCAAATTCAAATTTATAAAGTCGTTCAATTAGGTCAATTGAAAGCTTATTGCTTAGCTTGTATTGCTAATGGCAAGGTAACTCATGTCGATGCTTGTATACAGGTTCTCAAAAAATGAGAATAAATTTCAAAAGGACTTTAAGTTATGCAATGGATATAAATGAGTTGCTTTTTTGTTACCATCAAGTAAATAATCCTAGTTCTTTAATCAATAGTCAGAAGTTAATGGTCAAGAGTCAATATCTATAATTGAGGGCATTACTCTATACTATATGCACAGTCTTTCTATAATCCTTGCTCCATAATCCTTAATCCAAGCGCTCCCTATTTTCTCCTTCGATGAGCACACGCTCCCCCTCCATTCTCTTCATCTCTGCTTTATGATAAAAATTGAACAGGTCCTTGTTCAATTTTTTCACCATGTGGGTGCAATTTTTTTTGAGATGATCGCTGGAAGAGAAATAATTGACCAATGTTTTCAAATTATGCTGAGTAATAAACGGAAATCCTTTGCGGAGTGGATTCCCATTTGAATCCTGAAATAACCAGCCTTCTGATTCGGATTCTGGCGTTTTGTCTTTGGCTAAGATAAAAAGGGAATCCATGGGGAATGGCCCGCCGGTGGTCATAAGCAAACTATCATCGATAAAAAGAGTGCCGGAGAATTGATTTTGTTTGAGCATTTGGTGGTTCTTATCGTAGTAAAATGATATTTTACTGAAACTCAAGTATTTTCGAAATGCCTGTATGAATGCTTTGTTGAACTGATCTCTGGCCACTTCGATTTCCTTTATTTCTTTTTGCTTCTTTTCTTTACAAGACAGATTGCATTTTTCAGATTCCAAACTTTGTTTTATATATTGAATTTTTTTATCAAATGATTCCAATCTGATCAAAATATATCCGGATTTCATTTTGCGAATGGCAGGATCGTTGATCAATTGATCGCTGATATCCTGCGCCGGCAAGCATAAAGTGTTAAAAAAATATAAAAGGAGTGTACTTATATATCCCGAATAGCCCAATTTTGCGTTTTTCGCCATGCTTTAGCGTTTATATGAAAACGCAAAGTTGATAAATTCGCCGCCTGTATTCGCTAAAAATCAATAGAATATGTCTACATATATCGATATCGAATCCTTAAATCAACAAATTGCCATTGAAAGTGCATTTATTGATCGTTTGCTCACAGAGCAAAGAGAAGTAATGGTAGGGCAACAATACATGCTGGACCGTTTATTGTTGGGTTTGTTGACCAAAGGCCACATCTTATTGGAAGGATTGCCCGGTTTGGCAAAGACCCTGGCCATTAAAACATTGTCTCAGTCGATAGATGCCCGATTCAGCAGGATACAGTTTACCCCTGACCTCCTTCCTGCCGATATTTTAGGTACTTTGGTCTACAATCCTGCTGACCATCAGTTTTCAGTGCGCAAAGGACCTATTTTTGCACATTTCATTTTAGCGGATGAAATCAACAGAGCTCCTGCTAAAGTGCAATCAGCCCTGCTGGAGGCCATGCAGGAAAAGCAAGTGACCATCGGTAAAGAGACTTTTCCTTTGGAAGAACCCTTTTTGGTCCTGGCAACGCAAAATCCAATTGAACAAGAGGGAACTTATCCATTACCTGAGGCGCAAACCGACAGGTTTATGATGAAAGTGGTCGTGACTTATCCCTCTTTTGAAGAAGAACGCCAGATCGTAAGAAGAAATCTCAGCGAACAGGTTCTTAAAAAACCACAAGCCGTTGTTCATCCCGACGACATTTTGAAGGCCCGAAAGTCGGTGTTGAAAGTTTACATGGATGAACGCATCGAAAAGTATATACTTCAACTCGTTTTTGCGACCCGAAACCCGGAACAATACCAATTGAAAGATTTGGCAGCTTATATTGAATATGGCGCTTCTCCCCGGGCGAGCATTTTTTTGGCACATGCCAGTAAAGCTTATGCGTTTATGCAGCACCGGGGATTTGTGATCCCCGAAGATGTCCAAAATGTTTGTAAGGATATCTTGCGTCACCGTCTGGGATTGAGTTATGAAGCCGAAGCAGAAGATATTCACCAGGATGAAATTATTAGTAAGATCTTGTCAAAAGTTGAAGTACCCTAATTTAAAAACATGCGATACACTTTTTGCCTTCTGGTACTTACACTCGTTAGTGTGATTCTGCCTGCGCAGCAGATTGATCCATCCTATCAGATCAGGCATATCATAGATTTGTTTGGGATCAAAAATAAAGGATTGTGGGTACATGTATATTCCGGATGGAGTCATAAAGGCGAAAAGTATACGCTGGTTCTTGGCCATGATCTGACAGAATACAAAGGATATTTAAACAGACTGGAAAGTGCTGACAGTTTTTTAGTAGAAGGAGCTTATCATCAGGGTCAATTTAAACTTGTTATACAGGACAGTACTTTTGAACATGTAGGATTTTTATTAGCAGAAATGTTTGATAGTGGCTTAAAAGCCCGATGGATGGATTCCGGGAAAGAAACCGGAATGTATATAGAATTTGAAAAAGTACCCAGAGAAGGATTTGTTATGCCGAAATGTCCTTCTCAAAACTGGTATCAATCGTTTTCCGGAATCATGGAAAAAGATCAGGTCTTTGTACAATTGCAAAGCGATATTGACCAACGCGTTTACGGCACCTTAAGTGTTCCTCAAAAATTAACAGGCTACATCTTAAGCGGTGATTGCGAAGACCCTAAATGTAAAATCATGAAATTGCGCATGCACGATTATTTTGGTGAGCGCGTTAAGGAATTCACTATCGAAAAAATAAACGACAAACAATTTAAAACCGAGGAACATTTTAAACAAAGAATCCATCTTACCGAAAACTGGGAATCGGTTCTCAAACATTCGTTAGTTTGTAAAAATATGCAATTACCGGGTATTAAAATATATGCACAATACCTGCAGCTTAATGACCAGGATTTTGATCAATGGATCAATGCTTTTCTTGACAAATGGGCCGAACAAGTGGTCAGTTATTATCAAAATGCACCTGTTGAAAATACGAAAGAGTTTACTGCTTACATCGACATCGATTGGATTCACAAAGACTGGGTAACGGGAATTTTCGCTTTGATGAACCCTGGAGTGATGAGACTCGCAATTTGTCTTTTAATTACGATCGCAAAAGTAACCGGATCATCAGCATCGACGAACTTTTTGAAAAGGAGTTTGATTACCATAAATATTTTGAAGAATACATAGCCTGGAAAAAACAGGAAATGATGAGTGTCAATAATTCAGGGAGATTTAAATTGTACGTTCAGACGGAGGGATTCAAACACTGGACCCTGAGACCGGAAGGGTTTTGTTTTAGTTCAGACTTTAACCGCGTATGGGGAAATCGAAAGATCATTATTCCTTATGCTTTGTTGCAAGATAAAATTCGAAAAACAGGACCTTTAAGAAAACTTTATTGAGCATGTTGACGCAAGATATCCTTCGGAAAGTACGCCAGATCGAGATAAAGACGAAAGGCTTAAGCCAGCATCTGTTTTCAGGCGCTTATCATAGCCATTTTAAAGGCAGAGGCATGTCATTTTCTGAAGTAAGGGAATACGCGATGGGCGATGATATCCGGCATATTGACTGGAATGTAACGGCACGCACCGGGCAAACGCAGGTAAAGGTTTTTGAAGAAGAAAGAGAATTGACCTTGATGCTGCTGATAGATATCAGTAAATCCATGTATTTTGGTACAAAGGAAAAAGAAAAATTTTTATGGGCAGCTGAAATAGCCGCGGTACTTGCCTTTTCAGCTACTCAGAATCACGATAAAGTAGGACTCATCTTATTTAGTGATGTGATTCATCTTTACATTCCTCCTAAAAAAGGAAAACAACATATTCTCAGAATGATTCGCGAACTTCTGGTCCAAAGATCCGATTCCGGCACGACCAATTATCACTTGCCTTTACAATATCTGAATCGCGTTCAGAATAAGAGATGTATTAGTTTTTTGATCTCAGATTTTCAAAGTGATGTACCTGAAACCACATTGAAAATTGTAGCACGTCGACATGATTTGATTGGCTTGCAATTAAGAGATCCTTTGGAAAAGGAAATTCCAAAGGTCGGCTTATTGCAATTTAAGGATTTAGAAAGTGGATTGGAAATGATTATCGACACCGATGATCCAAATTGGCATCAAAAATATAAGCAATCACAACAACTTCATCAGACCAAAATAAAACAGGCCTTGTTGCGAGCGAAAGCGGAATTTCTGGAATTAGAACCCGACGATACATACATCAAAACATTATTGAATTTTTTCAAAAAAAGAAATTGATGTGCAAAAAAAACATTGAGCTTATTTGTATATTTATTGTTGGTTTTTTCTCGATGGAAATTTTTGCACAGTCCAATAAGAATATACAACTTCGATTGGATTCTACAGAGATGTTGATCGGCGGACAACAGTTTTTACATATTCAATGTTCAGATAGTTTATGGGGTCTAAAAATGCATCGGGTATTGGATACCCTTAGTTGGTTGAATGTATTAGAAGATGGAGTTTGGGAATGGAAACAGCCGTATTTGGAAAAAAAGATTTTGTTTACCGTTTTTGACAGTGGATTTTTCAGAATACCCAAGCCCATCGCCGACCAGGATACCTTAGATCAAAGCTTGCCTGCCCTTTATCTCCATGTTTATTTTCCGCAGGATAGCCTGACCGATTTGCGTGCGATAAAATATATTGAAGAAACCAAATCTACATCGCGTTTGGCTTTGATCATCGGCTTGAGTTTGATTTTTCTGGTCCTTATTCTGTTTGTATTATGGCAGTTTTTTAAAGCCGATCGTGCCAAATCCATTTCCTATCATTCTGCTAGTCCGATTAGACCTTGGGAGCAAGCCATGGATGCACTCGACTTACTGGAAAAAGGACAACTTTGGCAAAGAGGTGAAATTAAAAATTATTACGATCAACTTAGCATCATCGTTAGAAAATTTTTATCGGAAGGACTTTTTATTCCAGCTATGGAGCATACGACAACAGAAGTCAAAATCATGATTGATGAGAAATTATCGAATCAGGTAGAAAATGATGCAATCATTGGCTTATTAAATACAAGTGATTTGGTGAAATTCGCGAATAGATTTCCCGGACTCGAAAAACATGCAGGATGGATGGAAATTGCCAGAGCTTTTGTAAAAAGTCATCTTACTTTAAGTGACCAGTTGATGAGTGTAAACAGAAAGCATTATCTCGCCTTGTTGGGAGCAGAAGTAAGCAATCAATTTGAATTTCCATTGGAAACAGTTCCGGAAGTTCTCGTGGAGGCCTACAATCAATCTAAAGACTTGGCAACATTGGAACTCTTTACGGGCTTATTTACATGGAAACGATTTGTATTACCCGCTAACTGGGTGAGTTTGCATTATCGCAACTGCGGACGATTTTACAAATGGCAGAGCAATCTATTTTCACAAGAAGGGAATCGTTTATTACAAATTTTTCTTTTTCTGCTTTCCATTCCCATCATTGCAGTATTTCTACCCATTTTATTTTTGCTTAGTCTTTGGAATAAAGAATCGCTTACTGCTAGGGGAATATTTGCATTGAGCAGAGATCACAAGATTTTTTTGCGAAAATGGCCTGAAGCATGAGTATGATTTGGGATCGGTTTGAATGGGATGCACCATGGTTTTTGGCCTTACTGCTGTTGTTGCCATTCCTGGCATATTACATTTTTCAAAAATCTGCAAAAGGACAAAATGCGCTGTATTTTCCGGAAGTATCCCAGCTTCCGAAATTTTCCAATTGGAAAATTAAAGGGCTTCATTATTTACCTTATTTGCGATTACTTGTGATCGCATTATTTATTCTCGCCATTGCGAGACCAAGGTGGTTATTGAAAGAAGAAAAGATTGATGCAGAAGGAGTGGCTATTTTTTTGGCTATGGATTTATCATCATCTATGTTGAGTCAGGATTTTCAACCTAACAGACTTGAAGTAAGTAAGCTGGTGGCAATCGATTTTATTTCGAAAAGACCTTATGACCGCATCGGATTGACCGCATTTTCCGGAGAAGCGTTTACGCAATGCCCGCTCACCACAGATCATGAAGCTTTGAAAGGCCTATTGCAAGAATTAAAATGCGGATTACTTGAAGATGGAACCGCGATAGGTATGGGCTTGACCTCTGCTGTCAATCGCTTAAGAGAAGATTCAGCAAAAAGTAAAATCATCATCCTTATCACCGACGGAGTGAACAACGCAGGTGATGTGTCTCCGGCTGTCGCCGCAGAATTGGCGAAAAGTTATCAGATTAAAATTTATTCTATTGGTGTTGGTACCAATGGGGAAGCATACTCCCCAGTAGGCAGAAGCCCACATGGAGAATATGTATTTGGAATGGCACCTGTGAATATCGACGAACAATTATTAAATCAAGTTAGCCAATACACCGGTGCGCAGTATTATCGCGCAACAAATGCCGAAAAACTGGCTAAAATCTATCAGGAGATTGATCAACTGGAAAAAACAAAAGTCGAAATCAGATATATTAAAAGGTATTCAGAAGAATTCAGGATTTTCCTTCTCGCTGGAATGTTGCTACTCCCTTTGGAGTGGACCCTGCGTTGGACCCTGCTTCGGATTACTTATTAACGCGAAGACAAAACCATGTTCAGAATCGAAGAAAGCGTTTATTTGTTTTTGTTCATACTCTTGCCGGTATTATACCTGCTTTATAGCTATGCACAAAGAAAAAACGAAAGGACCCTCGTTAAATTGGGTGAGTTGAATTTACTTCGTAAACTCAGGTTGGTAGTACGCGACAGAGCAAGTCTTAAATTTTTTTTATTTCTGAGTGTTATTGCACTAACAATTGTTAGTTTAGCTAATCCACAATTTGGCAAAAAGAAAGAAAAAGCAAAAACGCAGAATATTGATGTGTATCTCGCACTTGATGTTTCTCAAAGTATGTTGTGTCAGGATATCAAGCCCGACAGATTGTCGAGAGCACAACTTTGGATCAAACAATTTATCGAGCGTTTCCCTTCGGAGCGATTTGGATTTATTTCATTTGCAGGCAGTGCGTTTTTGCATACACCGCTTACAACAGATTTGGCCACAATTTACAATATGGTAACGGCTGCGTCCCCCCGAAATCTCGGCACGCAAGGCACCGCCATAGCAGATGCCATACAGCTTGCTGAAAAGTCATTTGCAAAGGAAGAAGGATTTCACAAAGTCATCATCCTTTTAAGCGATGGTGAAGATCACGAAGGAGAAATTGTAGAATCCGCACAAAGGGCTAAAGAAAGTGGAATCACCATATTTACGATACCTTTAGGCACGGAACAGGGCGGTCCTATTCCTTCCATGTATCAGGGCGGATCCAATTTTCGAACCGATCCTTCGGGAAATCTCATCATCACAAAACCCAATCGATCCTTATTAAAACAAATTGCAGACGCAGGCGGAGGAGATATGTTTGAAATACAATCAGGCGACACAGGATTTGAGACTTTGCGAAATAAATTTAATGCATTGGCAAGAAAAGAAATTACTTATCAGTCCTTTAGTAGCTTTAATTCCTATTTTCAATATTTTTTAGGTCTGGCCTTGTTATTGCTTATTTTGGAAACACTGATGATTCGAAGAAAAACATGAAGGCACTAAGTTTCATATCGATATTTTCCTGGATCTGTTGGTTATTACCGGCGCAGGATCCAGGTATGTATTTTTTAAGAGCCGACAAATTGTACAAAGATTCAAGTTACCAGGATGCTGAAGAAAACTACCGCCAGGCACACGCTATGAAGCCGGGCTTCAAGTCTTCATACAATATTGGCAATAGTCTTTACCAACAAGGTCGAAGTCAGGAGGCCATTGATTATTACAAAAATAGTTTGTTGAATGAGTCCAATCAACAACGACAAGCTAAAGCCTATTACAATTTGGGCAATGCCTATTTTCACAACCAGCAATTTGACAAAAGTGTGGAGGCATATAAGGAAGTCCTCAAAAGACAACCCTCTGATAACGATGCCCGCAACAATCTGATGTTGGCGAAAAAACAATTGATGCAACAGCAACAACAGCAACAACAGCAGCAGCAACAACAACAACAAAAGCCCAACGAAAATAAAGAAGCCCAGGAAGCCCAATCTCAGCAAGAGCAAAAATCACAAAACAAAGAAGAACAACAAACACAAAAGCAAGAACCTGCTCCATCCAAAATGAATAAAGAGCAAATGGAGCAATTACTTCGCATGGCCGGTGAACAGGATCAAAAAACGCGTCAAAAATTGCAAAAAGCACAAAGCAAATCGCCGAAGCGGGAGAAAGATTGGTAGATGCTAGGGGAAAAGCTTAAAGGTGAAAGGCTGAAGAGATATGGCTTGAAGCTTAAAGCCAAAAGCTTTATAGATGATAAAGTAATTTATTTCCATTCCTTACATCTTTGCTTCTTACTCTTTGATCTATAATCAAAAATGTCCCTTTTCCTTTTGCCTTTTCCCTTTATCCTTTTCTCTTCAGCCTAAAGGCAAGTTTTTAAAAAATTATTAACGTTCCTCTTACCACATTTGATTTAATTTTGGCATTGAAAATAAATTATTGTTTGTTCTTTCAAAAAACGGGAATGTATGAGATGCTGTATTTTTTTCGTTTTACTTTTTGCGGCTAAACTCAGTGCACAAAAACTGGAGTTTAATGTAACCGTTAGTAGCGATACCTTATTGTTGGGAAATTATCTGGAAGTAAAGTTCGAAATCAACAATGGAAAAGGTCAGTTTGTACCACCGGATTTTGCAGGGTGGAATGTGGTTTCCGGACCCAATAGCTCTTCGAGTTTTTCGATCATCAATGGAGATGTCAAACAAAGCAGCTCATATAGTTATTATCTCGAAGCGGGATTTGAGGGCGTCTACATCATCAACCCAGCCCAATTGGAAACGGAAGATGGAGTTCTGAAAACACCAAGTATACAAATCATCGTATTGCCAAATCCGGAGGGCATAAGGCAACATCCTAAGAACAGGGAAGAGAGTAAATATTTTATGGACGAAGCACCGGTAAAAAGTCCGGTTAAGAAAAAACGTCAACCTGTAAAAATGTGATGCGGATACACAAACTTCTTTTATTATTTTTTTGGGTAACAGATTTGTGTGCTCAGCGATTTGAAGCACAAACTGATGCCAAAACGGTACTGCAAGGTTCCAGTTTTCAAGTGACATTTAATTTGTACAATGCAGAAGGCCAATATTTTCAGGCTTCTGATTTTAGCCCTTTCCAGATTTTATCAGGACCTGCGAGATCTATGCAAACTTCCATCGTTAACGGAAGAAGGTCTTCCAGTCAAGGTTATGTATACGAATTGATTTGCAACAAAGTTGGGCGGTTCAGGATTGCTCCGGCGCGGGTTCGCGTCCAGGGAAAAGAAATTCAAAGCAATGAGTTGTGGATAGAAGTAGTGAAAGCTGAGGAACAAGGATCTTCCGGTAAAGATATTTTGATCATTGCAAGTCTGGATAAATCAAAAGTAGTTGTTGGCGAACAATGTCTGCTGACCTATAAACTATACACGAAAGTTGCGATAGAAAATATCGAGGCAGCATCGCGACCGGTGATGGATGCATTTCATGAAATGAATGTCAATATGTTGAACAACCCGGTCACACGTGAGATTTACAAAGGTCAGGAATACATGACCAAAGTACTTTCAAAAATTGCTTTATTTCCAATAAAAACCGGCGTGATCAGTATTGAGCCTGTGGTATATCGATTGGTGCGTGGTCAGGACGATCCATTTGGATTTGGAATGCCTTCTTTTTTCAGACAGCAAATAGAAACGGTTTCAACCAATAGTTTGGAATTGCAGGTTGAAAACCTACCAGTCATCGCTGATGAACAGTTTTCGGGTGCAGTTGGAGAAATGGATATGAAAGTCATACCTCCCGGTCACCGATTTTCGCTCAACGATGCCATTCACATTCAGGTTCAGATACGTGGAAACGCCCATTTTAATGGACTTGCAGAAAACTTTATTCGCATGGATACAGCATTTGAGATCACCGATATCAAAAAAGGAAATCCGATAAAAATTACAGATGAACCTGAGATTCTGCAAAGCTGTGACTACGATTATCTGCTTATTCCGAAAAAGCCCGGTACATTTATCATCCGGCCTGAGTTTGTATATTTCGATCCGCGATCAAAGTCTTATAAAACTATACGGGATAGTTTTTCCATTACTATTGTTGAATCCGGATTGCTAAATGTGGCACAAAGCTCAAACTCGCCGGAACCCGGACTCATGGATATTCCAAAGACCACATGGATCTATGCACCGCTATATAAAAATATTTTAACCTATGTTTTTTTATTGATCCCAATAAGTCTGTTTTTTCTTGGACATTATCGCTTATATATTCAAAGAAATCAAAAAGAAAACATGGACATCCGAGTATTTGATCCCAAGGATGCACAGGAAGTTTTGGAAATGAAATTTTCACAAAAAATGAAACAGTATTTAAAATTAGATGCGGAGCAAATAACATTTACTGAAATGCGTGCCAAGTTAATGTCTCTCGAACCGGGTCCGGAAGTGGATGCTTTTAAGAATTGGTTAAAAGAATACGATTATCTCAAGTACAGTGGCCATTTAAATCCGGCAGTATTGGAAACCCTGGAACAAAAACTGGATTCTTTTCTTTTATAAAATTATTACTGTTTCCTTAGTTTTTCTGATAATAATCCTGTATAAAATCAAATATTTGGTTCTCGGTCATTTTATCCGTGGTTAAAGTGGCGGTTAATTTTTTCTGAAAATCGCGATGCTCTTCGATCCAACTTGAAAACGCCTGTTTCATTTGTGCGGGTCCGAATACAATAAATTCATCGACATCCTGAAGTTCATGTGCGATCTTTTCAAAGTATTGTTGGGCCTGATGCTCTCTTCGGTTTTCATGTGTTTTTTCGGGATCGATGTAAACACTTCCTAGCCTTGTGTATTCCTTACCTTCTCCTTTGATTCGTTCGTGCGTTTCAATGTCAGAATGAATGTGTTGGGTACTTCTTCCGTCTGTTGTAGTTTTCAAAACAAAGGCCTCCTTGCTATCCAACCAAATGCCTGTGTGATTTTTGCTCATAAAAATAGATTTACTATATTGTTATAACAAAATAAAATCATCCAAAGTTTCATAAGAAACTTATCTTTAAAATGATGGTTAAAATGCAACAGAAGTAAATGGAGCAAAGTGGTGTTAAGAATAATTTTAATGTAGCCAGGTGAGATTCTTTGGAAAATATTTTGATATGGATAAATAATTTAGCTTTCACCATAAGTTGCCAAATTATTTATATACTAATCTATTTGTAAAATCAATACATGGGCAAAAATCAATACCTCTGACGGCACCTATCAAGCGCAAAACAGATTTCCTTTAAAGTCTTATCTTTGGGCCTCAATAGAAATTATGCGGCGTACGAAACTGGCAGATATCAGGGATATGGAAGTTCTGGGGCAGGAACTTCTGGTTATGGGATGGGTAAAGGCATTTAGAAACAGCCGTTTTATTGCCCTTAACGATGGTTCTCAACTGGCAAATTTTCAGTTGGTCGTCGATCCCGAAGCTACTGATCCCGAAGTTCTCAAACGCGTGACCATTGGCAGTGCGATAAAAGCTAAGGGCATTTTGGTGACTTCACAGGGTGCAGGCCAGTCCAACGAATTGCAGCTGAATCAGCTGGAAATTTTGGGTGATTGCGATGCTTCGGTATATCCGCTCCAGCCAAAGAAGCACAGTATGGAGTTTTTACGGCAGATTGGGCATTTACGCTTCCGTACACAAACCTTCAGTGCTATATTCAGGATCCGGCATACACTGGCTTTTGCCATCCACGATTTTTTTCATAGAAGAGGCTTTTATTATTTGCATTCACCCATCATCACTGCATCTGATGCAGAAGGTGCCGGAGAAATGTTTCAGGTAAGTACTCTGAATCCGGAGCAATTGCCCCGAGATGAACAAGGCGCCCTGAATTATGCCAAAGATTTTTTTGGAAGAAAGACCCATCTCACGGTGTCAGGACAATTGGAAGCTGAGTTGGCTGCCACGGCGCTGGGACAAGTGTATACTTTCGGACCCACATTCAGAGCTGAAAATTCCAATACACCCCGGCATCTTGCTGAATTCTGGATGATCGAACCCGAAGTTGCTTTTGCGGATCTTCACGACAATATGGATCTCGCAGAAGCCCTGTTAAAAAGTATCATACAGTACGTCACGATGCACAATCAAGAGGATCTTGAGTTTTTAAATCAACGCGAGATCGACGAGGACAAACAGAAACCTCAACAAGAGCGAAATGAGATGAATTTACTCGACCGACTGAAGTTTTGTGTAGAAAATGATTTTGAGCGCATTAGCTATACGGAAGCCATTGAAATCTTAAAACAATCCACCCCGAATAAGAAGGGAAAATTTCAATACCCTATAAATGACTGGGGTGCCGATTTGCAATCCGAACACGAACGTTACCTCGTCGAAAAGCATTTTAAAAAACCGGTAATCCTAAGCAATTATCCAAAGGATATCAAAGCATTTTACATGCGGCAAAATGATGATGGTAGAACTGTTGCGGCCATGGACATATTATTTCCGGGCATCGGAGAGATCGTAGGTGGCTCCCAACGAGAAGAGCGGCTGGAACATCTGGAGCGCAGAATGACGGAAATGCATATTCCAGCCGATGAAATGTATTGGTATCTCGATACCAGGCGATATGGTACCTGTCCGCACGCTGGATTCGGCTTGGGATTTGAGCGATTGGTGCTTTTTGTGACCGGGATGAGCAATATCCGCGATGTGATTCCATTTCCGAGGTTTCCGGGCAGTGCCGATTTTTAAACGAACAAACGTTTGTTAGTCTGATAGATTCAATAAAATAAAACTGTAACAATTCATGAAAAATTTAAATTGGGCACTCCATGCTGTTTCTATACTGGGATTGATATTCCTCTTTGTGCAAAACCAGCAATTGAAATCAGGTAAAGATAAACTTACACCTGCGACAACATCTTCGGGAGGAGGAGACATCGCTTATTTTCAATCGGACAGCCTGCTACCGAATCTTAATTTTTCAAACAGTCGGAAGCCGATTTTAAGAAAAAACAGGAAGAAATGATGAAGGAGCTCCAAGGCAAAGAAAATAATTTGCGTAGTGAATTTCAGCGCTTGCAGAAAAATGCGGAGAACATGACACGCAACGAAATGGAAAACGCTCAGAAGCGCCTTGCCGGAATGGAACGCGAACTCGTGGAACGCAAAGAAAAATTATCGGAGCAATTTGCCGGTGAAACGGCAGAGTTCAATGAAGCTTTACATAAAAAGGTCATTGCTTTTCTAAAAGAATACAACAGCGACGGTCGCTATCAGTATATCTTCAGTGTGGCCCGCGATGGAAATATTTTTTATTGGGATCCCAATAAAGACATCACCCAGGATATGATCAAAGGCATCAACGAACTATACAAATGAGCCGGGAGACAACAGGCAGGATCCGTGTCCTGATGTTGCCTCACAATGTATCATCTGACATGGATTTTCGCGTGGAGGCCTTGCGTAAATATCAGGACCTCGAAATACGGGCTTATACTACCCATGTCAATAAAATGTTGCCTTCAAAATATTGCATGTATTTACCCTCCGGACTGGTCAGTATGAATCCATTCAAAAGGATTTGGGCTTATATTTTATATTATTTTTTAATCAGGCGTGAATTTAAATGGGCAGATGTTGTACATTGGTATTGGGATTTTAATTACATCCCGATTTTAAAGTTTCCGCTGGAATACCATTTGTTAAAGCAGTGGAAAAAAAAGGGCCTGATCCTTTGGTGTGGTTCTGAAATCAGAAATCCGGATATCGATAAATCTGTAAATCCATATTACAAGCGCGAAAAGGAAACGGGCCAGTACGAATATACTTTTGAATCAGCGAAACGTTCCAGTAGAACACAAATTTTATTTAACAAACTTGGATTTGTGCCGCTGGAATTTATTGGTATCGGGCATTACATCGATAAACGATTATTTCCAAAAACACATAGGGTTTATCAGCTGATCGGATTGAAAGATTATCAACCGGTGTATCCATCGCCCAATCAGGCCAAACCCCTGATTGTTCATTCGGCTTCGAAGACCGGCGGCAAAGGCACAAAATATGTTTTACAAGCACTGGATAATTTAAAAGCAAAATTTGATTTTGAATTTGTTCTCATCAACAATATGTCAAAGGAGGAGGCATTGTCCTGGGTGCGTAAGTGCGATCTATTTATCGATCAGTTGATCACAGGTTCGCATGGAACGGCTGCGGTTGAAGCCATGGCCATGGGCAAACCTGTTTTGTGTTATATCAATCCGGTGGTGGGTCAGAATTATTCCGAAGACCTTCCGATATTGAATGCCAATCCGGACACGATTCAAGATGTGCTTCAGGATCTGCTGGATCATCCTGTAAAGAGAAATGAAATAGGGAGGAAGAGTCGGTTATATGTTGAGAAATATCATGACGACGAAAAAAATGCTGCGAATTTGTATGCATTGTATATGGGTATAATGGATGCGGAAAAAATTTAAGATAAAGCTATCTCACCATACGCATGCCTTCGCTGTTTTATACCTCTGATCATTGGACTGATTTATGAATAAAAATTCTTGTGAAGCTGGTTTTTAGTTTATGAGCTGTTTTAATTGCCCTAATCCAAAATGGCCATCTTATTTACCGGAGGCAATTCAGGCTTTTCCTTTTTATTACATGGATCGAAGATCTTAAAATCATAGCTAACACGCAATCCTAAAGATTGAATTTGATGATAGTGGTAGCCACGAATCGCATCTCCTTCAATTGGGGTACTCAGTTTTCGTTGATAATAAGCTTCAAACTCAAATTTATTATACTTCAGTCCAAGTATGAATACCCATCCTTGTTCAGAATAATTAAACCTTTGATTGCTCGTATAGTCCCTTTCCTTGTCCTCATAATATAGGTTGGTTACTATATTATTAGTCAATCCCGCACCTATCTTCCATTTGGTTTTAAAGTAATATGTAATTAGGAGCTGATTCTTTAAATAAGAATAATGAAACAATAAATCTTCAGTAACCCCCCCGTAAAAAAATCCACGTACGTGCTTATAAGTGTATTCACTTGAAAATTGTGCGTAAAACTGTTTAAACAGGTTTTGTTTAAAATTTATACCTATCAGCGGGCTGTTGTATCCAAATCCCTTTTTTCTAAAATCTAAGCGATAAATATGTATTGGAGTAGTAAGGACTTTTTGAAAATCATAACCCACAACAGGACCTATATAAGTTTGAGAAAAGGTATTAATTGACGAATCGCAGAAAAAAATAAAGTACAGAAGCAAAGTTCTTAAATTATACATTACAGTTTTAAGCCAATTTTGAAGTGGTATCTTAAATTAACCATCTTATCTGCCGTTTTATTGTTATTTTTACAATCAATCGTAGGAATTGAAATATTGAACCTCACTGAATTAATTCACAGTTTCAGGTAAATTATTTTTTGATGAAAAAAATATCATCACTCCACAACTGCCATCTTATTTACCGATGGCAATTCAGGTTTTTCCTTTTTCTTGCATGCATCGAAGATCTTAAAATCATAGCTAACACGCAATCCTAAAGACTGAATTTGGTGTAGGTGAAAAAAATGAATCTCATCTCCTTCGATGGGCCCATGCAGCCTTTTATAATAATAAGCTTCAAACTCATAGTTTTTATATTTTAACCCAAGCATAAACACATATCCATTCTCAGAATATTTAAATTTTTGATCGCTTATATATTCGTGTTCAATATCTTCAAAGTAAAGATTATTTACTAGATTGTATGACATGCCTCCACCTAGCTTCCATTTATCTTTATAATAATAAGAAAGAACGAACTGATTTTTAATATAATTATAATGGTAAAGAAAATCAGAGGAAAAACTTCCATCAGGAAATCCTCGAACATGTTTATGGGTAAAATCACTTAAAACATTAAGAAAAAGTCGATCAAACAGTTTTTGCTTTAAATTTAGTCCTATCACTGGGCTGAGATGTCCATATCCTTTATTTCTTAAATCTAATCTAAAAATGCGAGCTGAAATCACCTTTTGAAAATCAAAACCCACATGAGGGCCTATGTATGTTTGAGATAAAGAATTGGTATTCAAAGCAAAGTTTAGAATGACGCAATAAGTCAATTTATATATATTCTTCATTGCAAAGAATTTTGTGATCTTTTTTAAGATTATTCTAATTTATTGTCATGAAGCAACCACCTCTTTTGAACTTTTAATAAGTTGTCATCTTTTGATGAAAATCTAAAGATCGCAATTCCTGAATACGGAATTTCTTGTTCCTGAATTAAACAATTGAGGGTTGTAAAAATGAGACGACCATAAATATCATAAACTCTCAATAATGAACAATCATCCTGCTTGTCTTTATGCAAAGTTGCTTGAATTCCAGCCTCCGTTTTTTGGTTTTTGCCGGCCAACTCAGAGTAATAATCGCAATTCGGATCGTCATTATTTCAGTCATGCAGTTTGATAAGCTTGTACATTACACAAGGCCTTATTCCTGCATCACATAATGTTGGCGAATATATGGAAATTTTGATGTACTGGGGATAATAAGGATACTTCACTCCACTAATGCCATCTTATTCAACGGTGGACATTCAAGTTTGTCCTTTTTCTTACAACCGTCGAAGATCTTAAAATCATAACTCACACGCAGACCTAAAGATTGAATTTGGTGCAAGTGGTAGCCATAAATGTTATCCCCATCAATTGGAGTGTCTATTCTTTTAAAATAATAAACTTCAAACTCAAACTTATTATACTTTAACCCAAATATAAACACCCATCCTTTTTCAGAATAATTGACCATATTATTGCTCGTGTGGCCATCTTCAAGGTCTTCATAATATAGATTATTGACAATATTGTATGTTATCCCTCCACCAATTTTCCATTTATTTTTCCAATAATAGGTAAATAAAAACTGATTCTTAAAGTAGTTATAATGGTAAAGAAAATCTTGAAAAAAAGCCCCACCAGGAATGCCTCGTACATGCTTATGGGTAAAATCAGTAGAAATTTGAAGATAAAACTTGTTAATTAGGCATTGCTTTAATTTTATTCCTACTAAAGGGCTGACGTTACCAAAGCCTTTATTTTTTAAATCTAAGCTAATAAAATCCCGAGTGGAAATAACCTTTTGAAAATCATAACCCACAACAGGACCTATATAGGTTTGAGAAAAGGAATTTGCTATTCAATGCAAAGTTTAGAATAAGGCACCAGGCCAATGAATTTAAATTATTCATTACATAGTATTTTCTGCACTACCAACTGAGCTATTTTAAATTGCTGTCATGAATTAAACACCTCTTTTGCACTTTTAAAGTGGTATTATTCTTTGATGAATATCTAAAGATTGCAATTCCGGAATATGGAATTTCTTGTTCCTGAATGAAGCAATTGTTCGTTGTAAATATGAGACGACCATAAATATCGTAAACTCTCAATAATGAACAATCATCCTGCTTGACTTTATGCAAAGTTGCTTGAATTCCAGCCTCCGTTTTTTGGTTTTTGCCGGCCAACTCAGAGTAATAATCGCAATTCGGATCGTCATTATTGCAGTCATGCAGTTTAAGAAGCTTGTATATTACACAAGGTCTTACCCCGGCATCACATAATGCTGGAGAATACATGGAAATTTTGATATACTGGGGATAATAAGCATACTTTGGTATGTCTGTGATCGTCAAACATTGGCCTCCGGTTTGACTATTTCCCTGCAATCCCAATTGTGAAGTATATTCGGTACTTTTTGGACCTATTATAGTCCAATTGAAAGTGGAACCCAATGGATAACTACCACAGGCGCATAACTGAAACGCATCGGATTCTTCACAAATAATAGAGCTGCCCGTTAGGCATATATTCGCCGAACAATCAGGTATGGTTCCGGAATTGGCATATCCGGTAGGTATACAAATTAACTCCCAGGCTTGAGCCACCGCCCTGAATTCTTCTGAACATCTGCCATAAGTTTTCAGAACATAGGCTAAGCTTGATTCCATAAGGTCTTTGTAATCACTTAGGTTCCCCAGGTTTTTAAGCGATGCCAAAACGATTTCTATGGCCTTATCCAAACCCAGAGTCGGAATGACCGGGGATGTTTTGCCCTGGCTGATCAAAAAAAACCAGTGGCCCAGAGGTTTTCCTCTTAGATGTGCATTTGTCAGATTTATCACTTCAGTAAAGCAGTCAAAATCAGTACCGGGAAATTGCAGATTTCGACCATAATCGTCTTTAGTTCGATTATCATCACCTCCTATTGCCCAATCAAGGGATTGTATCTTTGATTCTATATAGGTTCCAATGATGTCACACAATCCCTCATGCAAGGAATTTGCGGCCAATTTTTCACTAGATAAAAATTTACGCAAATAGATATGAGCCAATTCGTGGGCTGCAATATCAAATAATGCAGTTGGGCCACCATTGGCGTCACCGCCTAAATATATAGCCTGAAAATCATCCCAAGGTCGCGCATTTGCATTGTCATAATTTGTGAATGTACCGACTCTAACATCAGTAAATCCGACACCAATACCTAATCCGTCGAATTCTGGCAGTACTTTCTCCACTACATAAAATGCCTGATAAGCTAAAGTTGTAGCTTCTGAACCCCACGAAGTATTTGAATTTGATGTGAAGGGAGATGGCTTGTCTTTCCAATTTGGAAAATACGCCGGGCCTCCCCTTCCCTGGTGTGGGTCAGTACTTGTGTTATCAAAATCCAGTACTCTAAATCTTTGATCGGTAGACTTAAGAATATAATTATTGCCAGATTCAAGATTTTCAAAGTTTTGCGTGCCGTAAGTAATGGTAGGGGCATTGATGTATTCATTTAAATCGATGGTAGTTAGCGAGTCTCCAGTATTGGCATCAATAAATATACATTTATTTCCGCCCGCGGTATCACTGTAAGCAATTCTCCAGACCAACAAATATTCACACTCATTTAAAAAATTATGAGTGATGATCAATTCCGAATCATAAACCGTATCGCTTTCAAAATATTCAAGTGCAGACTGCAAAGAAATATCTGCAGCTGTATCTATTGAAATTTCAGTCAAAATTCTTGGAGCAATGGAGTAAATGTTGTCACAAGGATTATCAGGATCATCTGTTTGGTTTCTGATATATTCGACCGTATATCCTCCTCCATCTACCCTAATTCCTTTATAGAACTGTTGATGCCTTGAATAATAATACATAGTATCCTGGAAATCATTTTCGGTGAACAATAATTCAAAGCTCGTATTGGAATCAAGACCTAAACTAGCAATAATTATTTCAAGGCTATCTTTTGGAGAACAATCTACAAAGAGAATTCCATTTTCAAACGGCGCAATCAAATGCGTGCTATCAAAGATTGTTGAATCATTGACAATAGAATTGAAATTTTCACAATCAGAAGAAATATTTGATTCCTGTGCCTGCACATTGAGGTATGAGAAAAGATTTAAGCTGAAAAATATAAACGCAAAGACGCTTTTAATATTTAGATGTAAAACCGTAAAACCGTAAAGGCGTAAAGGCGTAAAGGTGTAAAGGTGTAAAGGCGTAAAGGTTTCATTGTAATGTTTTTAATTTTAAATAACAAATATATTTCTTCTAGATCAAAAATCCAAATATTATATCTATAAATTTATATATTATTTTAACATATATGAATTTAAGAAGTTATTTCCATATTTAATTTTGTTAATGTTCTCCATCAATTCATCTGCTCATATTCATTGATTATTTAGCAGTTAATGCAGGAAAATTCAGAATAACAAGAAATTTAGAAAATTCGCTGATTTTATTGATTTTGATTCTTGAAGTTTATTAGATCAACAACCACTTACTCCTGCCCAACGTCAAGGTTGATTCCTAATGTTGAATCATATAAAAGAAAACTGTTTTAGCTTCGAATCAGGGTTTGTTGAAAAAGATCCCGTATTTAATTCGGAGTTAGAAAAATAGTTAAAAAAGTTAGGGATATTTACAAGAACATACTGGTAATGACTTGCCATTTCACCGGCTGCCATATCAAAACTAAGTCAAATATTTTTCTGCCTAGTCTGAAAGAAATATCTCCAATTGGCATGTTGCAAATACAATGTTTTCGCCAGTGCTCCACTTTAAGGAAACAGCTTGTAAATATCTTTTCTATGCACAATGATGATAAGTCTTATGGTGTTCTCATTAATCTTTTCAAAACCTAGTCTGTAGTCTCCAATTTTTACTCGAAAGTATGCTTTGAAACCTGTTAGTTTTGATATGTTTTTAAGCGCATGTAATGAACGAGCATTTTCAAATGATGAGATTATTTGCTCAACTTTTGAAAGAAATGCTTTATTCTTTATTTTGCCAAGGGATTTCTCAAAAGACCTATCGTATTCAACGATCATTTGCCTTTCAATTTTTTTAAGATTATACTTTTGGGAACAGTCTTACCTGTTTTAATTGAATCCATTAAATTGCCAAGCATAAAATCTTCAAATTGCTCGTCTTTAACGTCAATTACATTAGCACCTAGTTTTTTAGCAAGTTCAGACAGAATTTTACTATTCTGCTTGTCTGTTTTGATCATTATTGTGCTCATAGCCAAAATTTAGTCAAAGGTACGAATTTAATTTATTTATGATATTGATTGGCATTAACGTTAAATGATCGCTTTAGCTGAATTGGATTGAATTCACGAAAGGCAATACATGAATTCCCTTCTGCTAATTTTCTTCATAAATTTGCTTTGATTCACTTGGACAGGCCTATTATTTGGCAAGCCATTTGCTGGTAAAAATGAAATGCATTTGAATCGGGGCTTTATGTGGAATACAATAAGCATTATCCTCCTTACCATATCAGGTCTATGCCTGACGTGCTCAAACCTGTACGCGCAGGTTTCAGATAAAGATTTTTCAAATGTTTATAAAAACATTCTCCTTAAGAAATCGAGGTTTCAATGGGTAACACTGGACACGAGCACCCGTAAAGAGGATTCCACAGTATTAGAAGAGACCCAATTATTGTTGGAAGATTTGCACGGTTTTATGGAAGAGGAGCATCGCCTCAATGGAAACGGAAAATTTGCATTCAGTGGTTATGAGACGCAAACCAGAAATTTATTCCGCGTAGAGGCTGGAATCAGCATGGATAAAGGAGTTTATCCCTATGAGCTTGATTTTTCAACCAGCCTGCAAACGCAATTGAAAGACGGCACTTTTCAGGAAAATGTTTCGGATATCGACATATCCTTCGATTTTCACCCCATTATTCCCGACCCTGCGAAACGAAAAAGGAAATACGAAGAAAAAATAAAAGAGCTTCAGGAAGAAATGACCAAGCCGGGGGTATATGTTGAAGAATACCAACGTCTGATCACAAAGTATCAAGCTAAAATGGAGGAACAAAGTTCGTCCAATGGTTTATGGCTGGAAAATTATGTGTACGCAAAAAGATTCAGCGACGATTATCTGGGAATCGACAACAATTATTCCATCGGTGGTGGTTTTATCTTTAGTTTATTCTCGAAAGCACTTACCGATAAAGGAATCAGCAATCGCGATGAAATGAACAGAAAACCCAGCTATGAAATGCATGGCAACGATCTGATCAGATGTTTGCAATCCTGTATGCCTATACATAATGCTTTTCAATTGAGTGCTTCGGATTTGGAGATCATCTCAAAAGCAAGATCCAGATATTTAAGTTCTAACCGCAAGCAATATAGTAAATTCAGATTTTCTATACTGCTGGGTGCCTTTTATGAATTGGAAAAGACGACGCTGAATCAAACGATTAAGTTTAATAATATTGATACGAGCATTTCAAATTCTTTTGAGCCAACAAACAGTTTTCGTTGGGAAGTAAGACCCGGAATTGTTTGGAAACCCAAAGACAAATACAAATTTAAATTATACACTTTTATCAATTTTCCATTTGAAAATCTGAACAGTAGCGTCACAGATGGCGTACTAACAGATGTTAGATTGGATTATTTTATGGATGTCACGACATCGTTTGATATTAAAATTGAAGAGCACTTTAACATTGGAATTTATTATCGCATGTTATATGATAATGCTCCAAACAGATTTATTTTGACCCAATTGGATGGTTCCAGAATACTGGTACAGGGGGAAAGAAAACGCAGTAGTTTTGGAATTTCACTTAGTTTTGATTTCTGAAAAAACTGCTGGCAATAACTCAATTGATATCGCAAATCATTTTGGGAAAATCGAGCTGTTTTAAAGTCTCAATTAAATTATTTTAGCTTTTCAATTAATTCGCTTTTATTCATTTCTAATTCATTTGCAACAGCTGTAAGTATGGATGACAAAGTTCCAATTTTCAATGGATCGTGATTCGAAATTGTAATATGATGATCTCCTTTTTTGCTGTTTTTTGTTATTCTGATGTGACTACCCTTTTGTCTTGTTATAGAATATCCAAATTTTGTTAAAAAACGAATCAAATCTAATGCTGAATAATCTCTGGGCAATTTCGTAAGGCCAGGATCTCATCTTTTACAAAATGCAATCTTATTATTTTATCAGAAATGACATCAAAATGGCAATGTACAGCTTCTTTAATATTATCTTTCAAGGTATCCCAATTCTCAGCTTCAGTAAATATGGAATATTTTAATGCTTCTGCCACATATCCGCCTTCATCTGATTCTTTGATTATAAAAATAATTTCTTCCATATTTTAATTATATATATTGCAAAGTTAGTCGTTTATACACAAACCTTATAGAAAATTATTTCCAATCAACTAAAACATAGTGCCGCATTTCAATTTTTTAAAAAGAGGGAAAATTTAACAGAATGATTTGTCTTAGCATTTAAAAATATGCATTTGAGTTGTAAATAGTATTTCCCCAAAAGTAGGGACTTATCGAGATTGAACGACTGTGACTAGACCAAAAAAAACGCAGTAGTTTTGGAATTTCACTTAGTTTTGATTTCTGAAATTAAAACATCATTCATGGTCGTGTACAATGTCACGGTAAAACTCAATCTTGAAATCCACGAGGAGTGGTTAAAATGGATGCGCGCACATCATATACCCAGGGTTTTAAGTACCGGAATTTTCAACAAATGCAGATTGTCTAAACTGGAAACCGAAGAAATTGATGGGGTCACCTATGTCATCCAATATGATACTCCTTCCATGGAGGCCATGAATAAATACATGGCCCAATATGCCCCTGCTCTTCAGAAAGAACATATCGATAAATATGCCAACCGCTTTATAGCTTTTCGTACTTATTTGCATGTTATCGAAGAAATCTTTCCAATTGAAAGGCAATCCTGAGTCTTGAATGACTTCTTATCAAGAAAAGGAGAGATTTATTTTGTTAAATCCGGCCAATACTCTTATTCATATATGTGATAGCTGACCAAGATCAATTCAAAATATGATGGTTGTCACATAGTCCACCGTTCATTGTATCCAATTTTGAAGCTTTAATATTTTAGAGAAGATGTCTGAAGAAAGACAAGTTAAAGCGACTGCTCCAAAAACCTTGTGTTTCCATTGTGGAAGTGAATGTCATGATCTGAAGATCTGCAACGAGGAAAAATACTTTTGTTGTGAAGGTTGTAAACTGGTTTATGAAATACTGGATACAAATGGTTTTTGCAAATATTATGATCTTAATGAACATCCAGGTTTATCTCAGAAATTTTCAGTCTGGAGAGAAAAATATTCTTTCCTCGAATTACCTGAAGTGAGAAATGTCTTGTTGCGTTTCTCAGATGGAAAACAATCGCATGTACATTTGTATTTGCCGCAAATACATTGCAGTTCCTGTCTGTGGTTGTTGGAGCAAGTTCACAAACTGAATCCCGGAATTGTGTATTCGCGGGTTCATTTTACAGATAAGAAAATTCATATCGTTTTTGATGAAGCGAAAACCAGCCTTCGAAAAGTGGTCGAATTGTTGACGACGCTTGGTTATGAACCTCAGCTCGATGTTCATGCCGGGGATGCTGCAAAGGGTATCACAAACTCAAGACATCGAATCATCAAATTAGGTATCGCCGGTTTTTGTTTTGCCAACATTATGATGTTAAGTCTCCCTGAATATTTTTCAGGAGGCTCCATTGCCGAAACTGCTTTGGGAAAGATGTTTACACTGGTTATTTTATTATTATCCTTGCCGGTATTTTTTTATTGCGCAGCTGAATTTTTTATCGGTGCATGGAAAGGCATTAAGGCGAAATATATCAATATTGATTTACCGATTGCTATAGCCATTTTGCTCACATTTGGGCGCAGCCTTTACGAGATGCAGGCCGATTTTGGAAATGGCTACATGGATAGTATGGCCGGCATTGTTTTCTTTATGCTGGTGGGGCGATTTGTTCAGGAAAGTTCTAACCGCGCACTTTCTTTTGATCGCCATTACAAGTCATTTTTTCCAATTGCCGTTATGACGTATCGCGAAAACGAAATCGTTCCCGTTCCTATAGAAAAATTAAAGATCAACGATATCATTTATATTCATAACCATGAGATTGTACCTGCAGATGGTGAACTCATCTATGGAGAAGCAGAGTTGGATTATAGTTTTGTAACAGGTGAGAGCATCAAAGTGATGGCGAAACATGGAGAAAAAGTATTTGCCGGTGCCCGTCAAACAGGTGCTCAAATCCGCCTGAAAGTTTTAAAACCCGTCGAACAAAGTTATCTGACCAGTTTGTGGAATCGCCACTTTCAAAGTAAAAACGATGGCTCGCACGAGATCGATCGCATTGGAAAAAACTTCACTATCATTGTTTTGTTCCTCGCCGCAGTGGCTGCTGTGTATTGGTATCAGCAATCGCGTCCGGATTTAATGTGGAATGCCATGACCACTATTTTAATAGTTGCTTGTCCCTGTGCACTCTTGCTCGCAAGCAACTACACCAATGGTCAGGTTCTTAAAATTTTAGCCAAAAATAAATTGTATATCCGCCATTCGGATGTCCTGGAAGCTATCACAAAAGTTAAACATATCGTTTTTGATAAAACTGGTACATTGACGGAAGGTAGCATGCATCAGGTTGAATTTATTGGAGCGCGAATGTCCCGTGAACAAGCACACCGGGTTTATTCTTTGGCCCGGCAATCCACTCATCCCTTGAGTATGGCCATATACAAACATGGCAACATCACAAATCCAATAGATGTTCAGCATTTTAAGCAGCTTGAGGGTAAGGGTATTGAAGCCTGGATAAATGATCACCATCTCAAAATGGGTTCCGCTGAATTTACCGGATCCAATGAAGCTCAAACAGAACTTGGAACGAGTATCCATATCTGTGAAGATGGAAAAAATTTGGGTTATTTTTTGGTCCGGCAAATTTACCGTGCGCAGTTGAAACCCATGTTTGATAAGTTGCAATCAAAATACGATCTTTCGGTTATTTCCGGCGACCAGGATCACGACAGGACCTATCTTTCAAAAATGCTGAATAAAAGTGAACAACTCAAATTCAAATACAGTCCGCACGATAAACTTGAATATATTCAAAACCTCCAACAACAACAGCAGCAGACTTTGATGATCGGCGACGGCCTCAACGATGCCGGCGCATTAAAACAAAGTGATGTGGGTTTTGCGGTTACAGAAAATAAGAATAATTTTTCTCCGGCCTGCGATGGGATTTTGGATGGAGTATCCTTTGATAAAATTCCACAACTTTTAAAATTCGTAACAGATGGGCGCAGGGTCATTATGGTGGTGTTTATTTATTCTTTTCTTTACAATATCGTGGGTTCTTATTTTGCATTGAGAGGACAACTCTCACCGGTTATCGCTGCTATACTCATGCCGGCCAGTTCGATAAGTATTATTTTATTGACGGGATTGCTTACGCAGTTTTATGCGAGGAGGAGAGGATTGGGGGAGGCTTAAGTCTAAAGCTTAAAGACTAAAGTGAATTTATGTATTATGATGAGATTTTTATTAATAAATCGAATCCTTCGTATGCTGAAAATCAAAAGCAAAGTAAGGAATTTTAAAGTCATTGTTTCCTACTTTAGCCTTGATCTTTTGTTCCTTTTACCTGAAGGTCTTATGTCTTTTGTTCCAAATAGATAGCGTTTCTAACGAACATCCTTTTCGCCACGAAGGCACAAAGACTCTAAGGACCACAAAGTTATTAACACAGGAAAATACAAAATCTTTTAGTTTTAAGAATTGATCATAGAGTGCAAGGTATAAAATCTTATAAATTCTAATAATATTTCACTCAAGGTCCCTTTAAACTTTAAACTTTAGCCTCCCGACATGATAATGTTTTTAATACTGATCATATTCTTTATGTCGGGAGGCCTTAAGCCTAAAGGGCCGCCAGTTGACCAATATCATTTAAGGCAATGACCATTATCCATTTATTGCTCCTTGATCTATAGCCAACTTTATGCTTTCATTATTATGAGTGTAATAATCTTATTAATTATTGTCAGTATCTGTATTGCCGGGGGGTTTCTCATTGCTTTTTTATGGGGTTCCGGCGATGGGCAGTTTGATGATGTATACTCACCAGCTCAACGCATCTTATTTGACGACGAAATTGAATCTAATCAAAATACAAACGAATAAATATGCAACTTGAACAATTTCAATACGACAACAAAATCCCCAGGCTATTTGCAATTGCGACCCTTTTTTGGGGTGCTGTGGGCATGTTGCTTGGTGTCATCATTGCTTTTCAATTGGTATTCCCGGCATTAAATTTTGACCTGTCTTTTTTAACTTATGGACGTATGCGGCCCGTACATACGAATGCGGTCATTTTTGCATTTGTTGGGAACGGAATTTTTACTGCAATTTATTATTCATTGCCACGTCTGCTAAAAACGTCCATGTGGAGTTCGAAGTTGAGTAAAATTCATTTTTGGGGCTGGCAGTCCATTATCGTTTTGGCTGCAGTTACTTTATTATCGGGATTTACAACAGGCAAGGAATATGCAGAATTGGAATGGCCAATCGACATTTTGATAACCTTAATCTGGGTCGTTTTTGGGATCAATATGTTTGGAACCATTCTGACCAGGCGAGAAAGACATCTCTATGTAGCTATTTGGTTTTTTATTGCATCGTGGGTTACTGTAGCTATGCTGCATATTGTGAATTCATTTGAGATGCCGGTTACTTTATTTAAATCCTATTCTTGGTATGCAGGCGTACAAGATGCATTGGTACAATGGTGGTATGGTCACAATGCAGTTGCATTTTTTCTTACGACGCCTTATCTGGGTTTGATGTATTATTTTCTTCCAAAGGCTGCTGACAGACCTGTTTATTCATACCGTTTGAGTATCGTACACTTTTGGTCACTTATATTTTTGTACATCTGGGCAGGTCCGCACCACTTGCTTTATACAGCATTGCCCGATTGGGCACAATCTCTTGGAACCGTTTTTTCAATAATGCTCATTTTGCCTAGTTGGGGTGGAATGCTCAATGGATTATTTACATTGCGCGGTGCGTGGGATAAAGTGCGTGAGGATCCCGTTTTGAAATTCTTTGTAGTGGCAGTTACCTGTTACGGTATGTCCACTTTCGAAGGCCCTATGTTGTCTTTAAAAAATGTAAATGCAATTTCGCATTACAGCGATTGGACTGTGGCGCACGTGCATATAGGCGCTTTGGGTTGGAACGGATTTTTGACATTTGGGATGTTGTATTGGCTGATACCTAAATTTTATAATGTCAAACTTTACAGTAAAAAATTAGCATCTACGCATTTTTGGATTGGAACTCTCGGTATCATCCTCTATGCAGTACCCATGTACTGGTCTGCATTCCGTTCGTATTTTATGATGAAAACCTTTACGCCTGAAGGCCAGCTGCAATATCAGTTTATGGATGTTGTGCAAAGTGTAATGCCTTTTTATTTGCTAAGGGCTTTAGGTGGTACAATTTTTTTAATAGGGGTATTGGTTATGGTATATAATCTTATCAAAACAGCTAAACAAGGTAAGTTTGTAGAATCAGAAACAGCGCAGGCTGCTCCGCTTGCTAAGGAATATAGTGCACCTAAATCTCATATTTGGCACAGCGTGATTGAAAGAAAACCCATTTTATTATTGGTGTTGAGTTTAGTAGTTGTAGGAATCGGCGGACTCGTTGAATTGGTCCCCACTTTTTTAGTAAAATCAAACGTACCTACAATTGCAAGTGTAAAGCCATATACTCCGTTAGAACTTCAGGGCCGTGATATTTACATTCGGGAAGGTTGTTATAATTGTCATTCTCAAATGATCAGACCCTTCAGATATGAAGTAACGCGATATGGCGAATATTCAAAATCCGGGGAATTTGTATACGACCATCCTTTTCAGTGGGGAAGTAAACGCACCGGACCGGATCTCGCAAGAGTCGGTGGTAAATATCCAGATAGCTGGCATTTTAACCATATGCTCGATCCGACTTCTATTTCGCCAGGATCAAATATGCCGAGATATCCCTGGTTGTTTGAGAACAATCTCGACATCAGCACAACGCCTTCGAAAATTCACGCGATGCGAAAAATGGGTGTGCCATATTCTTCAAAACTCGAAGCAACGGCTAATGATATATTGAAAACGCAGGCCGATCAAATAACTGCGAGTTTGAAAAAAGATAAAATTGAAATCAGTTCTGATAAAGAAATCATCGCCTTGATTTCTTATTTGCAAAGGTTGGGTAAAGATGTGCGAACATCAGGTGTGAGCAATAAATAATTTCAAAACAGATTAATAAGTTAATATGAAATTCAATTATTATTTAGAAAAAATTGCCGGAGTTGAAGTATATCCATTGATCTCATTATTGCTTTTTGTGATCTTTTTTGTGGGCGTCACGATCTTAGCTTTTTCCAGCAGCAAAGAAACCATAGAGCATCTTGAAAATCTTCCATTAGATAAACATGATCAAATCTGAACATATGAAACGCTATCATAAAATATCAAAAATTATTACAGCACTTTTGTTTTTCACATTACCTATTTATTTAGGAGCACAGAGTGCTAAAGCATCTCCTGTTGATGCAAATCCTCAAACCGGATTTGCATTGGATCTCGACACTGCATTGTTTGTTATGGCTTTTACACTAGCCGTGGTCATTGTCTTTTTAACTGGTCTGGTTCGTTCAGCTTTTCAATTTCATTTTAAGAATAAAATGAATTCTGGAAAAATGAAAACGCTGGCATTATTAGTTTTAATGGGCACAGCAGAGCAGACTTTGTTTGCAAAAGCTTCGAGTACAACCACAGCAGGAAAATTTATCGAAATGATGAATCCACAATCCTGGATTTTATTGGTCATTATAGCCGTTGAAATATTCATCCTATTGTACATCGTAAAATGGATCAAACAATTTACGGGCCTGAATACTTATAAAAGTGTTGAACAAAAAGCTACTCCAAGTTGGTGGGATCGCATCAATGCATTCAAACCCATTGAGCAGGAATCTAATATCGATACGGGTCACAATTACGACGGTATTCGAGAATTAGACAATGTAACCCCACCCTGGTTTATTGCCGGATTTGTAGGAACCATTATTTTTGCCGGAATTTATATGTACCGCTATCATGTGGCTTACAGTGCCCCTTTGATGATCGAAGAATTTAAGATTGCAATGGATGAAGCAGCAATAGAAAAACTTGAATTTTTAAAAACACAATCCAATTTGGTGGATGAAAATTCAGTGACCCTTTTACCTGCAGGTCAATTTGATGAAGGGAAAAGCATTTTCAAAACGGCATGCGCTGTTTGTCATGGTGAGTTGGGACAAGGTACCGTAGGGCCGAATATGACAGATGACTATTGGATACATGGAGGAAGTGTAAAACAAATATTTACAGTCATCAAATACGGGGTCATTGAGAAAGGGATGAAACCATGGAAGGATGATTATTCCGCCAATCAGATAGCACAATTAACCAGTTATATCAAATCATTGCGAGGAACCAATCCACCGGGAGGTAAAGAACCTCAGGGTGATCTTTATAAAGAGGAAGCAGTATCGGCTGTGAAAGATTCTATAACGGTAAAAGATAGCACGAGCACACAATAAATAATGAACCCAGAAGATTTGCAACATGCAGAGAGTTTTCGCGACCGTGTAAGTTCAGTAACAGAAGCCGGGAGGAGAAAGTGGGTCTATTCATTAAAACCTTCCGGGAAATATTATCGTTGGCGAAATTATTCAACGATCCTTTACCTGTTGGTATTTTTCGGATTGCCTTTTATAAAAGTCAATGGCGAACCCTTCATACTCATCAATGTAGTTAAAGGTAAATTTATCATATTTGGCAATATCTTTTGGCCACAGGACTTTTTTGTTTTTGCGGTTGGCATGATCGCATTAATCATCTTCATTGCCTTGTTTACGGTGATCTACGGAAGACTCTTTTGCGGATGGGCATGCCCTCAGACCATTTTTATGGAAATGGTTTTCCGAAAAATTGAATGGTGGATTGAAGGTTCTCCGAATGCGCAAAGAGCCAGAGATGAAAAGGCCTGGGATCTGGATAAGTATATCCGAAAAAGTATTAAACATGTTATTTTTTTACTGATCTCTTCCATAATTGCACATACATTTCTATCATATATAGTAGGAGTTGACGAGGTTTTTAAAATTATCAAAGAACCCATTGGTCAACACATGAGTTTGTTCAGCGGTCTCTTAGTATTTACTTTACTTTTTTATGGAGTATTTGCATTTGTGAGAGATATCATTTGTACGACGGTGTGTCCTTACGGTCGTTTGCAAAGTGTGATGTTTGACAAAGATACCATGCAGATCGCTTACGACTATTCAAGAGGCGAGCCTAGAGGAAAGATCGTAAAAAATTTGCTACGAACGGATGGCGATTGTATTGATTGTAAAAAGTGCGTGCATGTTTGTCCTACGGGCATTGATATCCGCGATGGGGTTCAAATGGAATGCGTAGGCTGTACTGCTTGTATTGATGCTTGTGATGAGGTCATGGAAAAAATTGGATTTCGTAAAGGACTCATTCGTTATGCATCTGAAAATGAAATATCCGGTGTTTCCAAATTTCATTTTAACAATCGCATGAAGGCTTATTCTGCATTGCTGTTGGTTTTGATAGTTGTCATGACTTTTCTGGTTTTAAGTGGTAAGAGTATTGATACACATGTGCAAAGAGCCCAGGGACAATTATATCAGGAATTGGATGCACAGCATTTAAGCAATCTCTACGTGGCTAAAATTCTAAATAAAACAAATGCAGATCAGCAAGTAGAATTTCGTCTCGAAAATTTAAAGGGAGAGATCAGAAGCATTGGAAATAAAAACCAAACGCTTAAACCGGAATCCGTTAATGAATGGGAGTTTTTTATCGTCTTAGATAAAAACAGTATTTTGTCAAGGAAAACAGAAATAGAGTTAGGCGTGTATAAAGAACAGAAGCGGATTCAAAAAATTAAAACAAATTTCTTAGGACCATTTAAATAATTAAATATGAGTTGGGCATATCGGATCGTGTTAGCTTATGCGGGCTTTATGGGTATGATTTTTTATTTTCTTTATGTAGCCGCCCAACAAGACAATCAGATGATGGATGAGCGCTATTATGAAAAAGAACAACAATTTATCAATGTGGTGGAAGGAGCAAGAAACCTTGATGCAATGGAGAGCCGGATTTCCATTCGCATCATTGAAGGAGAGGTTTGGATTGAATTTCCTAAAAACAGCATAGATGCTATCGAGAAGGGCAGTATAGAATTCCTTTGTTTATCAGATAAGTCAAAGGATATTAAATTGAGTTTGGTTCCAAATGAAAACAGCATTCTAATAATTCCTGGAAGTTCATTTATCAATGCACAATACCAACTCCGGGCAGAGTGGATCAACAAAGACACTCCATATGCGTTCAGAGAAAAGTTCTATTATCAAAGCACATGAGTTTTGAACTTATTGTTTTAACCGGTTTGGCCACTGGTTTGTTCGGCAGCCTGCATTGCGTGGGCATGTGCGGACCTATCGCATTGAGCTTGAGTAACACAGGTCAAAACATCGCGACATCTTTGTTGTATAATTTTGGCAGAGCCATTTCTTATTCCTTCATGGGTTTGTTTTTTGGATTTATCGGAAACCATTTTGCACTAGCCGGTTTACAGCAATTATTGTCCATATTGGCAGGGAGTCTGATACTGATTATTTTTTTGTTTCATTATTTTATTGACGGAAAACCTTGGTGGATCAGTCGTTGGTATAAAACTGTTCAAAATGCGCTGTCGGAATTAATCAGCAAACCCAAAACTTCCTGGTTTCCTTTTGAACTTGGTATTCTAAATGCATGGTTGCCATGTGGGCTTGTTTATCTTGCATTGATGACAGCTATGGCCAGCGGTAGTCCCTGGTCGGGAGCTGGACTGATGTTTTTTTTTGGTTTGGGCACCATACCACTCATGTTTGTGCTGATGTTGTTCGGCCAAAAACTTCATCTTAAATACCGCATGCACATTCAAAAAATGATTCCCGTTTTTATCATCGCTGTGGCTTTGCTTTTGATATTGCGGGGATTGAATTTGGGAATTCCGTATTTAAGTCCAAAGGCCGGGTTTGGAGAAAGTTGTCATTGACTTTGAAGGAATTTGCGATTTAGGCAATGGAATACAATTGAAGTTTAGGCCTTATCGGATTTTTTGAGGAGGGTTTGCACTGCAGAATCAATGTAGGCATGCTTAAATTGAAAACCGGAATCTAAAAGAACTTTGGGATGCGCATCACATGAATCAAGCACTAAGCTGCTCATTTCACCCATAAGAATACGAAGTATTATTGCTGGCGGACCAGGGATTAAAAGACAAGGATAAATTTTTTGTATGGCTTTTACAAGATCTTTGTGCGATACCGGATGGGGTGCGGTTAAATTGACAGGGCCGCTGATTTTATGATCGATCAAATGGGCCAGGGCCCGGATATAGTCCGAATCATGTATCCAACTGTAGATTTGATTCCCGTTTCCAAAATAACTGATAAATTTAAAGGGCAGAGTCATAATAAGTTTGGGCCAAACCCCGCCGTTTGAACTTAAATATAAACCGGTACGAACAGTTGTTAGTATTTGTGTTTGATTTTCAAAAATCCGGGCCTTGTCTTCCCATTGTTTGGTCACCTCACAAAGAAATCCATTTATTCCGGCTGGGTCTTTTTCTGTAACTTGAGCATTTGGACGATCTCCATAAAAGCCAATAGCAGTTGCCTGAATGATTTGGCGGGGTCTGACTTGCGCAAGGTTTAGTGCATCACTCAATACCTGAATACTGTTTAATCGCGATTGTAAGATATCTGACTTTCGTTTGGCCGTCCATCGGCCTGAAGATATAGGACTGCCGGTCAAATTGATGAGAACGTCTACGGATTTAAATGCATTTAAATCGATTTTTTGATTTGAAGGATCCCAAATAAATTGCGGATAAGAAATTTGTGCAGAGGGTTTTCTAACCAACCAGTGAATTGTATGGCCTTGTGTATGGAGATAAGAAGACAACTCTTTTCCAATAAGTCCATTGGCTCCTGCAATTAAAATATTTGCCATATCTTTACTTACTGAAGAAACATCCTTTTCTGACTAAAGTTTATGAGATTATGAATATGAATCGCAACATTTCAATTCTTAGAATGGGGCAGCAGCTACTATTTTGTATTTACATTTTGTTTGGTCTTGTTGCTTGTCATCAGTTGCAGAAGGATGAAGAATTTACAGTTCGGATCCGAATCCGAGAAGATTTTGACTGTTTGCATCCAATCGTATCGCAGTCTTCATTGGCAACTCAAATAGAAGCTTTGCTAATGTTGCCCATGATCGAATACAGTGCGGAGAATTTAGAATTGAGTCCGTTGATGGTGAAGTCCGCCCCGGAAATAAGAGCAACAACGGATACTTCGCATATTTTCGGCGTCGAAATATTGGATGATGCCAACTGGGACGATGGGAAAACAATCACAGCAGCCGATTATGATTTTACGGTGAAAGCCGCCTTAAACCCATATATTAAAAATCCAACTTGGAGAGGCTTTTTGAAAAACATTTTTCACATTCAATATGATTCTTCAAAGCCAAAATTATTGCAGGTACATGTATCTAAGGATTATATGTTGGGAAAAGAAGTCAGTGGAAATGTGAATTTGTATCCCGAACATGTGTATGATCCGGAAAGAATCATGCGTACATTCAGTCTAGAAGCATTGGTTAGGAAAGATAGTGCAAACTGGACACCGGAGGAGCATTCACTGCTCAAGCGATTTGCTGAACAATTTGAAAGTGCATCGTTTTGTAAAATGGGAATCCAAGGAGCTGGCCCCTACCGTTTAAAATCATGGGATGCAGGATCCAGAATCGTATTAGAACGCAAAAAGAATTGGTGGGGAAGCAAATATGCAGCTACGAATAAAATGCTGGAAGCCCAACCCGCATTTATCGAATATGTGATCATGCCCGATGAAGCTGCTGCGATCCTTGCTGTAAAGGAAGGTAGCGTCGATTTGGTGACAGAAGTTTCTCCAAAACAGTTTGCAGATCTTCGGAAAGATTCAACGCAAAATTCGATGCTCCGATTTTACTCGCCCGGACATTTTCAATATGCCCTCATTGAATTAAACCTGCGCAATCAAATACTTCAGGACGTGCAAGTGCGAAAAGCACTCGCAAAACTAACAAACGTTAGTAGTTTTATTAATGACCTGATGATGGGCCTTGCCGACCCTATTTATGGACCTATTCATCCCATTAAACCCTATTACAATAAGAACTTAAAAGAGGTAGGATATGATCCGGAAGCAGCCAAAGAATTATTAAAGCAAGCCGGTTGGGAAGACACCGATAAAGACGGTTTGCTTGATAAATTGATCGATGGTAAAAAGCAAATATTGCGGCTGAGGTTTCTCGCATCAGGAGCCATCAGTAAAAATATATCATTACTGCTTCAAGAGGAAGCCCGAAAATTGGGTATGGAAATATTACCCGAAACAAAAGAAGCATCGGTTATACGAAAAGATTTAAATGAACGAAATTTCGATTTGGTATTTGTAACCATCACGCCTCAGGCAACAACATTATACGATCCCTTCCAAAGTTATCACAGCAGCAATGCAAAACCCGGAGGTGGAAATCGATGTGGAATCCAATCCGGAAAATTGGATTCACTCATACTCGGGATAAGGTCTGTAACCGATGAACAAGAACGATTTAAACGCTATCAGGAATTTCAGCAAACGCTTTTCGACTTGCAACCACAAATTTTTCTATTCAGTCCTCACGAACGTTTGTTGGCAAATAAACGGATCATGATGGAAACCATCAAGAGAAGGCCGGGTTATCTTGAGAATACTTTTAGATTGAATTCAAAATAGCCACCTCACCCCCGACCCCTCTCCACTGAGGTGTCGAGGGGAGTTATTCGGTGATTAAATAATAATTCCATAATTAAAATAATTCAATAAAGTCAGTAGACTTTATATGTTATATCTCATCCAATTAGAAAATCGCTCCTTTCTCCACTTCAGAGGAGAGGCGTTGGGGGTAAGGTGAAAATGCTCACTTTTAAACGCACCTCAAAATTTACCGAATTCGAAATAAAACATAACTTATGTGCTTTTTTATGCAAAGCTTCAGCTTTGGGTATCATTTCCGATTCTGTTACTGTGACGATCGGATTTAAAATCACTTCCTTAAAATGGCCACCACCATTGGGTGTTTCAACCATAATGCCTTCTGCCTGATCCTCGTAATTCGTTACAATGATGCCTGCATCCGCACATAAATGCAGATACCATAACATGTGACAAGATGATATCGAAGCAACCAAAAGATCTTCCGGATTGTATTTTGATGGATCTCCTCGAAAAGCTGCATCAGAAGAACATTCAAGAGGAGCTTTATTTTTGGATTGGATGCTATGACTTCTGTCGTACGCTCTGTAATCGCTGGTACCTGTGCCTCTGTTGCCAGTCCATTGAGTGCTGATGGAGTAGTGATGTTGTTTTTCCATTTTTAAAAATAAATTTGGATTCTTTTGTGTTTAATAATAAATTCAATCTGTGTTAAAATTGCATGATATCTGTGGATATATTTTTACTTATAGTTTTCTTAATAATTAATATCGATTACAAATATACTTTCCTGATCTCTTCTGTTAGTGTATTATAAATGAGTAAGCCTACTTCTTCTGGACCCAAATGATCTATTAATATTCCATGGTGATTCCAAACGGCCGAACTTCCACCAGCCATGAAGTCTTCACAAGGGCCAACAACATTGGACATCAGCACAGTCAATCTATATTTTTGAGCAATGCCTGGATAATGTTCATACGCTTTTCGGATTCCTTTTTCCGATTTGGCTACACTGGCCAGATAGATATGGGCACCAGCATTGAATGCTGTTTCTGCATGGTGTGGTAATAAGGATTCATAATAAATGGCGGGTGCGATGATTTGATCATTTGTTTGTAAAAATACGCTCTCCTGTCCGGCATTAAAGTAAGGCAGTTCGTCTGCATGGAGAAATTGTTTTGAATAACAAAGTCTGGGTTTACCGGCTTGGAAAATAAACATTGAAATGAAAATATCCTGGTTTTGCTTTGTTGGAGCACCCATAAGAAGTGTCATTTTATGTGTATCGGATAAGTTTTGAAACAGATCCAATTTTGGAGATTCAACATCAAAAGCAAGGGCCTTTGACAAGGTCGGCTCATATCCCGTAAGTGATAGTTCAGGAAAAAAAATCAAATCACAGCCGTGAAATGCGCCTAGCTCAATTGCTTTTACATGTTTTTGAAGATTGGCATTTATATCTCCTGGTATTGAATGTATTTGTGCTGCGCATACTCGCATCATTATATTAATTTTAGATACATGATATGGTTTGGATTGGAGTGCGTTTCAGATATTTTAAAATCGGCATTTCCCACAATTTCAAAACCCATTCGCTTATAAAACGAAATTGCTCTGTGATTTTCAATCCAACAATACAGCCAAATGCCTTCCTGCTGATGCATTCGGGCTATTCGGAGATTATATTCATAAAGATTAAAACCTATTTTTTGTCCATAGTATTCTTTCAGCAAATAAATCCGATCGAGTTTTGCTATTGTTTTTTGTTGAACCCAATCACATGGAGTATTTAATCTGATTTTTGAATATCCGACTAGGATGCCATCGCTAAACAAAAGATGGTAAATATTAGAAAGGTCATCCAGTTCTGCATTTATATTTGATTCTGAATAAACTTTTGTCGTATAGCTATTAATATCCTCATAGGATGCACTATGGCCGTGTGATTCAATGAAGCTGGTTTTGCCAAGCATGCACAAATCCAATACGTCTGATCTGAATGGAGCTCTTATCTCGACTTGTGGAAAATGCATTGCAGTTCAAGCTGAAGGTGAATAAACATTTGAATTGGGGAATAAATTCAGACCATTATAATTTATAAAATCTAAAAGAACCATGATAGTTTACAAGATATAATCCCGGGACCAGGTCTTTTATATCTATGCTTAATTGAACTTGATCATTGACCGAAATATTTTTAACGATCTGGCCAACTCCATTGATTATATATAGTTTGGGAGTGTTTGTTGAATGTATATTTAAATTAATATGGAGCATTTCATCAACCGGATTTGGATATAATGAAAGTGAATTTTGTTGAATAATTTCTGATCGAGTATGGGTAAGTTGATCTTCGTATATCCAAACTTTTCCATCGTGTGTGGCCATATATACTTTGTTTCCATCAACGGCAAGAGAGCCTTGTGACAAACCATCGTTTTGCCCAGTGATGCCATCATTGAATAAACGCCATTGTATGCCATCGCGTGAAGTATAAATGCCAATTTGATTTGGGTCGGATCCATTTGAATTTCCACTATGAAAAAACATTTGACCTGAATCCGTGGTGACTATTTTTGAAACTTGTTGTCCGGTTTGTATCAAATAATCAGGAAGCCCCTTAAGTTCTGAAACAGATTTAGTCTGAAAATTTGCGAAGCCTATTTTGTTTTTCCAGCCTAAAGTCCACATATCCAATCCGGACCAGACAAGGTTTTGTTCTTTGGTAAAACCAAGTGCAGCTACATTTCCGCTGATCGATAGCGCTTTCATTTGGCTATTGCTATCTTTTTGGGTTTTGTCATTTGGTTGACACGCCATTAAATCTGCGGGATGCCATGATTGCCCTTCGTTATCAGAATAAATAACTCCAGCTGTTTCAGTTCCGGCATAAATTCTTCCGTAGCGGTCGATGGAAATTGAAAAGATAGCACCATTATAAACCGAACCATTAAAACTAGGATAATAACAAGGATATTCATCTTTTACAATTTTGCTATCGTCTATAGCGGTGAATGTTTTTCCATCATCTGTTGATTTATAAATATATGCCCACCTGGTACCGACGTAGATATTACCATTAGGAGCTGTAGCTATGCAATGCCCGCCCAGGCTAGGAATTGTTTGTGATGTAGAAGTATCCCAGGTCAATTTTTTTGAATCCAGCCGAAACAACCAGGGTTGGAGTGGGTCTGTCCAGTAAATCCCGGCAATGGGTTCGCTGTGTCGATTAAAGCCAAGTGCCACAATATTGTTTTGGATGCTGGATGGTCTGGGAATTTTGGGCAATTCAACAAAGCTACCGTTTGGATCTTTTGTATTTGCTTTCATGATTAATCCCAGATTTGTGCCGGTTCCGAGCAGGGTGTAAAAAATATCGTGATTGGGTGCAATCGCCATTCTTGGATACACGCCTGAAGGCAAACCGCTGGCCCAAAGTTTCCAGGTAGGCGATTGGGCCATGACACCGCTTATGGTTATGGAGGATAAAGTGAACAGAAGTAACAGAGATCTCATCGTGCGTTTTTTGTAACTGTTGGGAAATTCTTATTTCCTCTATTGGACAACATCCAAAATTACGAATTCTTCTGCGATTTTTTGATTGTTTAATTGATATGGTATACAGATTTCACATTGCATTTGACAGAATTTAAGTGAATAGGACTATCTAAGAGAGCAACAAAATGAAGGAAGTATTTCATATTTAATTTAGAGGTATAATGAGTAAAATAATTACTCATTATATTTTATATTTCACAAGGCAAACTTAAGCTACCATTCTTGAATTGCATTTTGAAAATAAAAACTTGAAATTGGTTTTACAAATAAGGTGTCATATTTAAAATTTACTTATTTACATTTAAGACGCTTTGATAAAACTATCCACTTATTTAAATTTTGTGAAGTACCATCCGATTTATTAATTATGACCATTAATTTACATAAAATATATAATAGCAACACAATAACTTCATTTATATTTTACTTAAGATACATTTTTTCATGTCTTTTTGGTAAAACGCATTTAGCCTATTGAATTAGTTTCGAGCCTTATGTTTGAGCAAAAATGAATATGCAAAGAACATTACTAATTTTAAGTTTGGCTTTGATGGGTATCAATATTTTTTCCCAACAAAGTATTTCCGTTAGAATCGCCAACATTGAAGATGATCTGGAAGAATACTTAGCTGGTGCCAATCAAACCAAAACTCCCGGAAATATGGACCTGGGTAGTTCTGACCTTGAATTGGGTATGGAATCTGCCGGAAATATGGATCCACAATACATAGGATTAAGATTTTTAAATATTGCAATTCCTGCGGGATCATTGATCACTAAAGCTTACCTGCAATTTACAGTTGATAATACTAACAAAAATACAGATCCTTGCAACTTGAGCATACATGCCGAACGCAGTTTAAATGCAGCTGCATTCAATTCTGCAGAGGCTTTCAACTTAAGCAAAAGGCCTACTTTTGGCGATTCAGTTTTATGGAATATTCGTTCCGGCAGCTGGGCGACAATAGGAGAAAAATCTACCGATCAACGCAGTGTAGATATTTCTAAACTCATCCAGGAAATTGTAAATCAGAACGGCTGGAATTCAGGAAACGCTGCGGCCATTTTTATCAAGGGCAGTGGATTACGCGAAGCTGAATCATTTGATGGATCTGCTCCGGATGCACCATTACTTTATATTGAATTCATTCCGGTTCAGACTTTTAGTCAGAGAATAAACACAGCTGAAGATGATATAGAAGAATATCTTCCTGGTGCCAATCAAACCAAAACTCCCGGCAGCATGGATTTGGGAAGTTCGGATCTTGAATTGGGAATGGAATCTGCTGGAAATATGGATCCACAATATGTTGGAATGCGTTTCAATGGCATTCAGATTCCAAAAGGTTCATTAATCCAATCGGCTTACCTTCAATTTACAGTAGATAACACCAATAAAAATACAGATCCCAGTAATTTAAGCATATGGGCAGAAAATTCGCCAAATGCTGCTGCTTTTAATTCTGCAGATCCTTTTAATTTGACAAAAAGACCTGTGTTTTCGGATTCAGTTGTTTGGAACATTCCAGATGGCAGCTGGAAAACCATTGGGGAAAAAGGCCTTGATCAACAATCTTCGAATATTGCACAACTGATTCAGAATATTGTTAATCAGGATTCATGGGCTGCAAATAATTCGCTTGCATTATTTATAAAAGGAAACAGCTTGAAAGAAGCAGAATCTTATGATGGTTCAGCAGCCGACGCACCATTGCTTGTGATTCAATATATCGCTCTTGGCAACTATTCAACCAGCATACAAAGTGTTGAAGACGATCTTGAAGAATACCTTCCCGGCCCTAACCAAACCAAGACTCCCGGAAGTATGGATGTTGGTAGTTCTGACCTTGAATTGGGTATGGAATCGGCAGGTAATATGGATCCTCAATATGTAGGTATGCGATTTGCAAATGTTCAACTACCTAAAGGCACTCTCGTTAAAAATGCCTATTTGCAATTTACAGTAGATAATACCAATAAAAATACGGATCCCTCAAACCTAACGATATGGGCTGAAAATACAGGCAACGCGGCAGCTTTTAATGCTGCAGTGATGTTCAATTTAAGCAGCAGACCTGTATTTGCAGATTCTATAACATGGAACATTCCAGATGGTAGCTGGAAAACCATTGGAGAGAAAGGAAATGATCAACGTTCTGCAAATATTGCAGGTTTATTGAATTCCATTTTTGCACAAGATGATTGGACTTCAGGAAACGCACTTTCATTATTTATCAAAGGAAACGGATTGAAAGAAGCTGAATCATATGATGGATCTGCACCGGATGCGCCAAAACTGCTTATTGAATATTTTCAATCTTCCAAACCTACTTTAGCTGTTACACCATACCCGGTAAAAAGAAAATCAGAATGGGCTTATTACGACAAAGCAGTTTCGCCAATGGGGGATTGGACAAATATTACTTTTGATGATCTAAGCTGGGATTTTGGAGCGGCTCCACTTGGATTTGGAGATCCTTTCATTGTCACAAAACTGAGCTTTGGTCCGGATCCAAATAACAAATACAATACGGCCTATTTTAGGAAAAAAATAGAAATCACAGATACAGCCAGCTTAGGTAATCAGGTAGAATTCAATTTGCGCGTTGATGATGGAGCCATCGTTTATGTAAACGGAATAGAAGTCTTCAGGACGAATATGCCAAGCGGATCAGTGGATTACAATACGAAAGCAGTAAATCGAATTACAGGTCATGATGAATCGTATTATTATGTGTTTGATGTGCCAAAGTCTGTATTCCAGAATGGAATCAATCAAATTGCGGCAGAAGTACACCAGTGGGGGCCAATAACTTCAGATTTGAGTTTTGACCTGGAGATCAACAACAGTTTATATAATAGCAATCCAACAGATTTGGGATGTACTGATCCTAACGACAAACATATTGCTTGTTTTACGAGTTTGCTGGCAAGATCACAAGATCAACTTGTAGAAGTACCTGCTAGTCATACTTTCCAGGTTTTGTTTGGTGCATTCGACAGTTATAAAGGAACAACCGGATCGTTCTCAACAAATTTCGATTTTACCGGTTATGTGCCTGTTAATGGATCCAGTACTTTAGGATACCTGAGTGTCAATCACGAGACAGTACCAGGAGGCGTTTCCATTGCAGATATACGCTACGATCTGACTTCTAAACTTTGGCAAGTAGATGCATCCGGGCCGGTTGATTTTAGTCCTGTCGTATCCACCGCCACAAATTGCAGTGGAACTGTGACACCTTGGAATACCGTTATTACCTGCGAAGAAATATATAGTCCGACAAATCAGGATGCAAATGCAGATGGATATGTTGACTGGGGCTGGAATGTAGAAATTGATCCGGTAACAAGAATGGTAAAGGATTATGGAAATGGCAAAGCCAAATTATGGGCGATGGGGAGAATGAGCCATGAAAACTTGGTTGTATTAAATGATAAACGCACAGCATATCAGGGTGAAGATGCATCCGACGGTTCTGTTTATAAGTTTATAGCAGATAAAGAGTCTGACCTATCTTCCGGAAAATTATATGTATTAAAATTGAATCAAGGCATGTCAGGAGGCGAACCAGTAAGTCCATTAGGAGAGTGGTTATTGGTACCTAACACAACAAAAGATGAACAAAATAATGTAAAGACCTGGGCCATTCAAAATGGAGCAACGGTATTTCCTGGAGTTGAGGATGTTGAGATCTCGCCATTGGATGGAAAAGTTTATTTTGCGGTAAAGGGCGCTGGTAGAGTTTATCGATTTAAAGACGATGGAAATACTGTATCAGCATTTGAAACTTTTGCTGGAAACAGATCTTACCGAATGAATTCAAACGGCAGAATGGTTTCAGAACCTTGGGCACAAGGCAACGACAATCTGACCTTTGATGACAGAGGGAATCTTTGGGTGTTGCAGGATGGTGGTAACAATTATGTTTGGGTCATTCGTCCGGATCACACACAAGCTGCGCCAAAGGTGGAGATCTTCATGCAATCACCTTTCGGCTCTGAACCTACAGGTATGACTTTTACTCCGGATTATAAATACATGTTCATTTCTATTCAGGAACCCGCACCAAGTAATCAACTTACTCAAAAAGACGCGACTGGAAGAAATATTCAGTTTAACAGGAGTACTACACTCGTTGTTGCAAGGAAAGATTTTTTGGGAAACCCAACAGGGACCAAAGAAACTAAGGAAAGTAAGTTTAAATTAGAAATAGCTCCGAATCCATTTAAGAAAACTGCAAATTTGAAAATCCAATTCATTGAAAGTGCAGTTTTTTCTTATGAAATAATGGATTTCCAGGGTCGAACAATAGTTTCAAGTAATTTAGAAAAATTAGATTCCGGTAGCCATAAGTTTAAGATCGAGATTGCAGAGCCAGGAACTTACCTGCTTAAAGTATCAGTAAACGGACAAATTGAAAGCAGAGTTATTAGAACTTTTTGAAAATTAAGGAATCGGAGATATACCGATAGCGTCGTTTATTTATAGTTGAACAGCCATAAATTTTAAACTGCCGGAGGATGTACCTCCGGCAGTTTTTTTTAAATAGAATGGATTGCAAATGGATGTAATTCTTTAATATTGCGTTTCTGAGTTGTAATTACTTAAAGATAAGGGGGTAATAAAATAATTTTGAAATACATATGCATCTTGATTCCATGAACACCCTGAGCTATATTTGGATCGCTGTGGCCTTACTAACATATGTTAGTTTACAATTCGTGACGGCCCCTTTTGGACGTCATACGCATGAAAAGTGGGGCACTTCAATAAGCAATAAATGGGGCTGGTTTATCATGGAGTTGCCTTCGCTGATGATCATGTGTTATTTTTTTTATACAGCGATTCAGGGAACAGATAGTTATGTATGGATTTTGTTTTTATTGTGGATAGTACATTACTTCAACCGGACAATTGTTTACCCATTGCGAATAAAAACTACACCCAAAAAAATGCCGTTATTGATTGTATGCAGCGCCATCTTCTTTAATGTGGTCAATGCGGGCTTAAATGGAAATTTTCTTGCTGAAGCTGCAGCTGGAGATATGTACACAGCAAGTTGGCTTTCAAGTACTCACTTTCTTATGGGCCTGCCAATTTTTTTATTAGGTATGTGGATCAATTGGAAATCAGATGATATACTTATTCAACTCAGGAAGGGCGGCGATACCGGATATCATATACCCCGTGGATTTTTATTTGAATTCGTCTCTTCGCCAAATTTATTAGGTGAAATCATAGAATGGATTGGATTTGCGGTGATGGCCTGGAATCTGCCGGCATTGAGTTTTGCTGTTTGGACTTTGGCCAACCTCGTGCCCAGGGCGATGCGGCATCATCGGTGGTATTTGGAAAATTTTAGAGCTTATCCAATTAAAAGGAAAGCGTTGATACCTTACCTCATTTAAATTCATTCATAAATGTGCAGTAATGAATGCATTCTACTAAAATTGCAAACAATAATCTTTAAAATTTAATTCAAATTGATTTAGGAAAATGAATTTTCATCATATCACTACATTCAAAATAAACAAGCGATTTTAATCGTAAACTAACAAGTGTTATTGCTCCAACAACTTCCCCAATTCTAGTGTTTTAAGCAGTCCCTCCATATTTTTTTTATCTTCGGACGTCGGTGCTTGAGAAAGTGCTATTTTGGCGTATTCCAGCGCTTTTTTCAAATTGCCCATTGCGGAATATCCGCGCATCATACCAACATTGGTAGGCCAGGAACCATAATGTTTGTTATAATTCTTTTCAAAGATGACCATGGCCTCGGGATATTTTTTCTGAGTGATCAATTGTCTGCCGTATTGATGCAATTCAATAGCGCCACCTATTTCGACAGCTTCTGCCATCATTTTTCTGATTCAATTTGCCGACCCGTTTTGTTGAGTAATCCGGCATGGGTGGAAAGGGCTTTAAACGTTCTGGAACCGCCTAAATTTGGGTTCGTTGCCGAGTTTATCCAATTTAAGGCTTCTTCAAAATTAATATTGTTCGTTAAACACCAATTGGCACCTGCTTCCAGGCTGGGAGGATCAAATCCCAAGGCACCACTGAGTTGAGTTCTGATGGAAGCTAATGTAGTTTTTGTTAAATCGATCTCTACCTTAAATGGGATCTGCCAATATTCCCATTGCAAGCTAATATCGACTGAATTGGAAGTTTGATTATTGAATATAAAATCTAATCGTTCAGTACTTTTTGCGATGGCTTTTACCTGGCGGGTGCTTACTCTAAGAACATCCAAATCCTTATTATAAAAATAGCTACCCCAGGCTTCAGCGTTTTTATTAAAAATAAGTATGCAGGAGTCCTGATAAACGGCAATAAAAAATCCATATTTCCCGGCAGCTAAATTTTTACCATTGATCTTAACATCTGTCGAAAATGAAATAGTAGTATTCTCATCAGCACCTGCTCTCCAAGGAGATTCAACATTCGATCCATAACCCAAAGTAGTGAAACCGAAATAAACCAAATCGCCCCAGATTTTACCTTCGCGACCTTTTACTCCGGGGGCGTTCCAGCGAATTTCAATATCTGTTAATCCGATGGTTCTTCCTGTTTGGCATTTGTAATTTGAGCCGCTGTCTGGAAGCTTTAATGATTGTGCTTCCAGGTTTGTAGAATAAAATCCTAAAGAAAACAAGATACAAGTAGAAATCAGAAAATGTTTGGTAGAATACATATTTATTAAATTTAAGCTGGGTATAAGATATGAAAAGCTAAAATTATAAATTAGTAGTGTATTCTAATTGAATTTTGAGAATTTAACGTTTTGTTTCATGAGGCGACCTATTCTAGGTTTGCTTTGAGGCCTGCAATTGAAGAATTTTGATTTATGTTTTAACATCATTTCTTGTTCAATATTTTTGACGAAATTTATAATGTTAGAATAATATTTTTTTTCTTATTTCCTCATTCTCCGCTCTCATTCTCAATCTGTATTTTTGTCGGGTGCTAACGCATTTGGTCGGCATGCTGACAAGCTAGGCTTCGTCAGCATTTGTGTTGGTCGAATAAACACAAAGAAACCAACCTCATACTTGATTCAGTCTATATTCATTTTAGGGTTGTAGTTTTTTTAAAAAAATTATTTTTACAAACTAATTACCACGCTTTATGAAATACGCTTTTCTATTTTTACTGGTATCAACCTTAACTTGTGTTTCTGCCCAAACGGTTGATTCGATTGCGATCAAACAAGTTGATAGCCTAATCAAGTTCTCGCGTGACCTCACGTCCAAACGGGACTTCGACAAAGCCCTTGAGGTCAATGCAGCTGCTGAAATAATCGCCCTCGAAAAACTTGGTAAGGAGTCCGCAGCGTATGGAAGCACTGGCTACAATCATGGAAGGATTTCTTATGCGAAAGGAGATTATCAAGAAGCAGAAAAAGGGTATCTTGAATCAAAAGTGATCAGGGAAAAAGTGTTGGGGAGGTTGCACCCTGATTTTTCTATGACACTAGCCAATCTGGCAATCCTGTATGAAGACATGGGACAAAATCTGAAAGCAGAGCAGTATTACAGGGAATCCCTTGAATTACGGCGCATTACACTTGGAGCGAATCATCCGAGGTACAGTGTCAGCCTGAATAATCTGGGTTTGTTTTACCTTAAAATAGGAAAACTACTTGCTGCAGAACCGCTGTTGCTAGAGGCGATGGAACATCGAAGAGTATTTTTGGACAGTCTGCATCCAGACTATCAGGGCAGCCTGATAAACTTAGGTTTGCTTTATAACAAAACCGGACAGTACACTATATCAGAACAATATTATCTTGAGTTGAAAGGCATACTCGAGAACAATAACAAGACAAATCTTCCTGAATATGCAAACGCGCTGTATAGGCTCGCAAACGTGTACGCCAACATGGCCGACTATAAAAAAGCTGAACCTCTTTTTTTGCAAACACTTCAAATCAGGGAAAGTACCTTGGGTAGGGACCATGTACAATATGTTTCCAATCTGTACGACCTTGGATTGATGTATTTTTATATGGGGAATTATGAAAACGCTTGGCACAATATTCAGCAGGTAGCGGCATTCTACCGCAGGAATGAGTTGACCGAAACATCTGACTATGTGAAATCCTTGAATGTCCTGGCAAATATTGCCTATTATGCCCGTAATGAACTCGATACCGCCGTGCTGCTCTATACACAGGTTTTGGCAATTCTGGAAAAAAACGCCGGCAAAGATCAATCGGATTATGCCAGCACTTTAGAAAACCTAGCTAATCTGTACACATACCGTGAGAATTTCGACGAGGCGTTGCCCCTGTTATTAGAGTCGCTGAAAATCAATGAAGCGGTTCATGGAAAAAATCATCCCCATTATGCTTTAACGCTGTGCAACTTGTCACTTCTTTATCAATCAACAGAAGATTTTCAGCGTGCTGAAACTGGCTTTTTGACCTCGTTGCGCATATTTGAAACGACACAGGGCAGGATCTCATCCAATTATTCCACGACGTTACAATATATTGCGAACCTTTATACACAGACAGGACAAACAGAGCTGGCGGACTCACTTTATGCCGAACTTTCCGATATCAATAAATTATTGGCGGAAAATGCACTGACCTATCTTTCAGAACAGGAACTGGGAAAATATATCGATTTGTATGTTATTCACAACGATCTGATACTGTCTTTCGCGTTTCGACATGGTGGAAAGCGGATTCAGTCCGCATGCTTCGATAACAGTCTGTTTTACAAAGGAATTTTGTTGCATTCATCCGATCGGATCAAACGGAAAGCTTTGTCAGATTCCTTGGCCCAAAATACTTACCTTGAACTGCGAAATTGTAAGCGGATGCTCGCAGCGCAGTTGTCAAAACCAATCGAAGAGGCTGACAGCCAATTTGTTGCCAAATTGACACAAAAAGCAAATACACTTGAAAAAGCACTTTCCAGCATTGCTACCGGCTATTCTGAGCAAAAAAAGCATGTGCGTTGGCATGAAGTCCGGCAGAAACTCAAATCAAACGAGGCAGTTGTGGAGTTCGTAAGGTTCCGCTATCATCGCAATAGTTTGACTGACAGTATCATGTATGCTGCCCTGCTACTCCAGCCGGGCGCTAGCCAACCTGTTTTCGTGGCCCTCTTTGAGGAAAAGGAGGTCGCCAGGCTGCTTCAGCGTAGCACAGCGAATGACAATTCAGCTACTGTTCCGAACTTGTATGCCAGTCGAGGTGTGAAACCCCTTCACGCGTATAACCTCTCCAAGATGTACGACCTGCTCTGGAAACCGCTGGAAACGCAACTGAATGGTGTCAAAAAAATCTACTTCTCCCCTTCAGGAATTTTGCATCGTCTGAATTTCAGCGCTATCCCGACAGCCGACGGCAAAACGTTGTCAGACCGTTTCGAACTGGTTGAAATGGGCAGCACCCGACAGTTGGTCATTCGCACTCAAATAAAAATTGCCAATAACGACGTTATATTATTTGGTGGAATACAGTTTGAAAAAGACAGCGCCTCCCAGAATACTGAACTCTTTCAAACTTCACAATTCAGAGGCGAACTATATTTCGCATTGGTTGATTCTACACTGAGAGGGGGCACTTGGAATTACCTTGTCGGCACAGAACAGGAAGTGAATTCGATTGAAAAGATTTTGCAGACTGCGGGTATGAATACAACCTTAAAAAAGGGATCCACCGCAACGGAGGAGGCATTCAAACAGATTGGTGTAAATAATTCAGCTTCTCCTAGAATCTTGCATATCGCTACACACGGGTATTTTTTTCCTGACCCCAAAAATAATAGTCAAGAGTCAGTGGTCAGGAGTCATACAGAACCAGTGTTTAAGATGAGTGATCATCCCATGTTGCGTTCCGGTTTGATCATGGCCGGTGGCAATGCAGCCTGGCAAGGCAAACAAACACTGGAGGGAAGAGAAGACGGAATCTTGACAGCTTATGAAATTTCACAAATGAATTTATCGAATACTGAATTAGTTGTACTTTCTGCATGTGAGACAGGACTCGGCGACATACAAGGGAACGAAGGGGTGTATGGATTACAGCGAGCATTCAAAATTGCAGGAGCAAAATATTTGATCATGAGTTTGTGGCAGGTACCCGATAAACAAACATCCTTATTGATGACCACTTTTTACAAAAAATGGTTGGAGAATAAGATGACAATTCCTGATGCATTTCATGCAGCACAAAAAGAATTGCGCGAAATCGGATTGGATCCCTATCAATGGGCAGGGTTTGTGTTGGTGGAGTAGTGAAACCGAATTTGGGAAGGGTTCTGTATTATTGGAGTAAATGATAAAACGCATTCTCACAGCCATTGTCACTCTGTATTTCATTTCGTTTGTGTTGATTGTAGATTTTTTTAAATAAATTGAAAAAACTTAGAATGAAGGTCCATGAAAAAATGTTGCTTTTATTATTCGCGTGCTTTTTAACCGCTTTATCATCTCAAACTGTAGATTCAGTTATAATTAAGCAGGTGGACAGTCTCATCCTGCTTTCTCGTGACCTCACTGACAAAAAGGATTTCGACAAGGCACTCGAAGTCAATGTCATAGCCGAACAGCTCACGCTTGCAAACCTGGGATCGATGTCAGCAGTTTACGCCAATTGTGCCTTTAACCGAGGCAGGGTTCATGATTTCAAACGAAATTTTTTGGAAGCTGAAAAATGTTATCTCGAATGCAAAACCATTCACGAAAAATTATTTAGAAAGAACCATCCTGATTTCGCTAATTGTCTTAACAACCTGGCATTACTTTACTTTGATTTGGGAGAATACGAAAAAGCAGAGCCGCTTCACCTTGAAGCCAAAGCTATCCGGGAAAATATTTTTGGAAAGTACCATTCAGATTATGCCAACAGCTTAAACAATCTCGGAAAACTTTACTCTAAAATGGGAAACTTCGAAAAAGTCGAACTGTTATACGTTGAAACTATAGCCATCCGTGAAAAAGTGTTTGGAAAAGACCATCCAGATTATGCCAATAGCTTAAACAACCTCGCAGTTCATTATAATACAATAGGCAACTACGAAAAGGCTGAACTTCTCCACCTTGAGGCCAAAGCCATCAGAGAAAAATCTCTGGGAAAGTACCATTCAGATTATGTTCAGAGCCTTATTAACCTAGCAAAACTTTATGGTAGTTTAGGAACAGGCAACTACGAAAAAGTTGAGCTGCTCTATCTGGAAGCAAAAGACATTACTCAAAAAGTATTGGGTAATCATCACCCCTATTTTGCTTTGATTCTGAGCGGTCTGGCAATCCAATACCATAAAATGGGCAATTACGAAAAAGCAGAGCCGCACTTTCTTGAAGCTAGATCCATTCAGGAAAATATTTTTGGAAAGGAGCATCCAAATTATGCCTATTGCTTGGACAACCTTGCATTTCTTTATAGTGATATGGGTAACTATAAAAAAGCAGAGCCGCTTCACCTTGAAGCCGTAGCTATTTGGGAAAAAAAGTAGGGAAGGAACATCCCAAATATGCATCAAGCATTAACAACCTCGCAATCCTTTACAGAGCCATTATGAACTTCGAAAAAGCAGAGCTGCTCTTCCTTGAATCCAAAGCTATTCGAGAAAAAACACTCGGTAGGGAACATAGCGATTACGCATCAAGTTTGAATAATCTCGCAACTCTTTATAGTGATATGGGAGAATATGAAAAAGCAGAACTGCTTTACCTTGAAGACAAAATCATAGTCGAAAGCGCACTAGGAAATGAACATCCCGACTATGCTATAAGCCTGAACAACCTAGCGATTCTTTATTGGGAAATGGCGGACTATCAAAAAGCAGAACCACTTTTCATTGAAAACAAAGCTTTAGTCGAAAAAATTCTGGGAAAGGACCATATTGATTATACCCATAGCCTAACCAACCTTTCAACTTTGTATGAAAAACAATACAGGTTTTCCGAATCTGAGCCCATGCTTAAAGAAGCAGCTTCACGTAAACAAGACAAGCTTGTAAAAGCGTCATCATTTCTGTCAGAACTTGAACTCAGAGAATACGCGATTACTTTTCAAAAGAATGGAGAAAATTTGAGTTCTTTTCTTCTTGCAAGACATACAAATGGAATGCAAGTAGGAATTTTACCATCACTTGCTTTTGACCATGCACTTTTTCATAAAGGATTCCTCCTAACTGCTGCTGCCAGACTGAATTTATTTTCAATGGACAATGCAGAAACAAATGAAATCAACCTACAACTCAAAGACTACCGACACCGACTCACTATTGAATATTCAAAACCTATCGCAGAGCGATCAGAAATCTCAGAACTCGAGGAAAAAGCAAATATTGCTGAAAAAGAATTAGCCCGATCTGTGGTCGGCTATGCAGATGCCATTCGGCAAGTGAAGTGGCAAGAAGTTCAATTAAAATTAAAGCAAAATGAAGCGGTAATCGAGTTTATTTCTTTCAATGTCAATTTCCCTAAAAATTCGGATAGCACCATGTATGCTGCCTTGGTTTTGAAATCTAGTGATGAGCAACCACAATTTATACCCCTTTTTGAAGCAAATGAGCTCACCAAAATTTTAATAAAAAACAAATCTTCAGAATCTATTTCTGAGTTATATGCAAGCCGTGGAGTCATACCCATAAATACTTTAACATTTAACGGATTATACGATTTAATTTGGAAGCCACTTGATGCTATACTTCAAAACATATCTACAGTTTATTATTCTCCTTCAGGTATTTTACATCGAATCAATTTTGATGCTATACCAACCAATAATTCAGTGAATTTAGCTGACAAGTACAAATTAGTACGTCTTGGAAGTACAAGATCGTTAGTGGTTCCAGATTTGACAAAAACTGAATCGAATAGAAATGTTATTTTGTTTGGGGGTGTTCAATACAACATCGATACTACTTTGAATATCATAGATACAAAATCAGATAATTATTTGGCAATAAAAGATCAAGCTCTTCCATTTTCAGAGGTAGAAAGGGGATTAATAAATAGAGCAAGTGAGTGGAGATATCTCATTGGAGCGGAAAAAGAAATTCAAGCTATTTCTAAAATATTTCAAAAATTAAATTTTAACACCACTGTTTTTTCAGGTGATATGGCTAAAGAGGAATCTTTTAAAATTATAGGAAAAAAGGAAATATCTCCAAGAGTATTGCACTTGGCAACACATGGCTATTTCTTTCCAGACCGATCGATCGCCACGGAAGGTGCAGTGCTGCGCGACAGTACGGCAAGTGAGAGAACTTTGCTGGACAGTTTTCAAAAGCCAGATACAAACTTGGCAATAACAAGGCAAAAATTGGCATTAGAAAGTCACGAATCTGTTTTCAAAATATCTGATCACCCCATGATAAGATCTGGTTTAATCCTTGCTGGTGGAAATTACGCTTGGACTCATGGAAAAACATTCAAGGAAGGCATGCAAGATGGCATTCTCACCGCTTACGAAATCAGTCAAATGAATCTATCCAATACTGAACTTGTGGTTCTATCTGCTTGTGAAACAGGTCTTGGTGATATTCAGGGAATTGAAGGGGTGTATGGACTACAGCGTGCATTCAAAATAGCTGGTTCTAAGTATTTGATGATGAGCCTTTGGCAAGTCCCGGATGATGAAACAAAGGAATTCATGATCACCTATTATTCGAACTGGTTAAATAAAAAGCTAAGTATTCCTGACGCCTTTAGATTAACTCAAAGTGAAATGCGTAAAAAATATAGCAATCCCTATTTATGGGCAGGTTTTGTGTTGGTTGAATAAATAACTCCTCATTCTCTTCTTCTTAGGAGACTGTAAACTGGTGGGTGTTATAGATAGTCTAATTCTCTGATTCGAATACATTTAAATTTAAATCTACATGGTTCATTGAACTAGTGTTCGAAATATCTGTTTGACTATGATAAAATAAATATGAAAGTTATTCCTTTTTTCTTCTTCATAATTTTTACCAGTTCAATCATCCATTCACAATCGATGCAAACTTTTTACAATTTTAAGGTTCAATCCATCGACGACAAAGAATTTAATTTTGCCCAATTAAAAGGCAAAAAAGTCCTTATCGTAAATACTGCTTCAGAATGTGGATATACACCTCAATACGCAGAATTGGAGGAACTTTACAAAAAATTTGGTGGCGAACAATTTACCATTTTGGGTTTTCCGGCAAATAATTTTGGCGGACAAGAACCCGGTACGAATGAAGAGAGTCAGCAATTTTGCCAGAAGAATTATGGAGTCAGTTTTCCTATGATGGCCAAAATATCAGTAAAAGGTGATAATCAGCATCCATTATATCGATGGCTTACCAAGCAATCTGAAAATGGAGTTCAGGATGCAGAACTCAAATGGAATTTTCAAAAATTTCTAATTGATGAAAACGGAAAATGGATTCGCGTAGTTTCGTATAAAGAAAGTCCGCTCTCTGAGGAAATTCTGGATTGGCTTTCGCAAAAGCATTAATTATTAAATTTGAAATCCACTTTGGGATGGATTGCAAATCTTGTTTCCAACAACCGGACTGGAGTAAATGAGATCTGAAGAATGCACGTGGCTGAAACTAGCAGTATATAAATTTCATAGTTCAGGTCTGAACAGAATACCCGGTTCAATATATTCATAATATTCAATTCATATTGATCCATTTTAATTTTGTAAATTTGGTTGGATATTGATTCATCTATGCCGAAAAGTAAAAAAGATGTAATGCTCATCAATGACCTGGCTTCTTTTGAAAAGCTGGTCAATCGGGACCTCCGGCCTTATGATATCAACATGATGGTCATGCCGGGTACGCTGGAAGACAAACACAAAGATGTGGATCCGGAGAAAGGAATAAGGGCCTTAAGACGTAGGTTTAATTTAGTGTATTTATTGACAGAAGGAGAACACGATGTGCTGCTGGGTGCAGATTATCGCTGGCTGAAACCGAATGATCTGGTTATCGTTCCCGAGAATATGGTGTATGCGTCTAAATTTATCAGAAACTGCAAAGGATACTGCATTCATTTTAAAACGGAATTTATTCAGAATCTGGTGAATGGTCCTTTGACAGATGAATTTTCATTTTTGGAATTCGATGCCGAGCACATCATCAATTTGAAGGAAGAGGATAGTTTGAATATTCAACAAGCATTCAAGAGCATCATTGATGAATATCATTCTTTCTCGTATGAAAAGGATTACATCCTCCGCAATTACATCCACATTCTCCTATTGCGGATTCGCGAAATTTACAGACCTTATGTAAACAGATTGACGGAAAGCAGCAGTAGAGCTACAAAAATCGCAACCAAATTCAAACATCTTGTCGAACATCAGTTCGCTAACAACCGTTCGGTGACTAAATATGCAAAAGAGCTCAATATCAGCCCAAAGTATCTAGGCGATGCTGTTAAAGCAACTTTTGGAAAAAGCCCGCGAGATTTTATCAGTGATATGCTGCTCCTGGAAGCAAAAGTCCAGTTAGGCTCGACAGATAAATCGATTTCAGAGATAGCTTTTGAACTCAATTTTCAGGATCAGGCCCATTTTACGCACTTTATCAAACAGAAAACCGGGATGAACCCGGTTGCACTCAGGCAGAATCTCTGATTTATACAATTCTTAAGGGATTTTGTACAATTACAGGGTTTCAGGATCCCTTACGTTTGTGACGTCAATAATATTTTTCATTTTTTAAATTTTTATTATGCAAGCCAGGTTAATTTTATCAATTTTTGTTTTCAGTTTCTGCTTTTTCAATTTTGGATTTTCACAAGTACACATAGGCCATTCTCATGAAGAGAAAGCAGCTAAAGTAAATTTTTCTGTCCCCGATGATGTTAGGACTTTTCCCCTCGGTAAAGTCGACTTAGCTAAAATTGGTGGCGCTATGATCGGCAAAGCTGTTTTTCAACCGGGTTGGAAATGGTCGGAATCCGTAAAATCCATTGCGAAGACGGAGACATGTCATGCACCGCATTTTCAATATCATGTAAGCGGAGTACTAAGAGTTAAAATGGACGACGGTACAATTATCGATTGCCATCCAGGAGATGTGTCCTATTTGCCAAAGGGTCACGATGCATGGGTTGTTGGAAATGAGCCGGTAGTGGTCATTGATTTTCAGGGAATGATTGATTATGCCAAGTCGAATTCAGGAAAGTAAATAGTCTTACCGTTATCCGCCAGATATTATCATTTTGCGGATAACTTGACTTGTTAAAAGAGGCTTTGCCCAGCTTTTGCGGGGCAAGGCCTTTTTTATGTATTGCTTTTATATTTTTATTGATTTAAATTTGTGATCTAAATTTTCGAATACTTTGATTTCGCCTAAGATAATGATATTGAATATTTGTTGCCTCGGGTTTTTAGGTCCATTGCAAACCCAGGAACTCCAAAACAGATCCAGCTATTCAAATGGAGTGATCGAAGAATTTCAGATTCTTGCTTCTGATAAGGAAATTAAGCATGGTAGCTATGTCAAGTATTTTTCACTGGCCGGAAAAATGGCAATACTCGAAAATGGATATTTTCGAAATAATAAAAAGCATGGAATGTGGGAATATTACAACCAAACATATGATGATACAAGGGCCACTTTAAATGGCTTAGTAGTCCCAACATATACCATTGACGACTCGAGATCCAATAAACTTATAAGTAAAGGAAACTATCAGCAAGGCAAGCGGCATGGAATCTGGTTCTATTATTATCTGGACAGCATTCCAAGTGTACTTGTTCGATCAGATGCTCGTGCAGAGGGAGCATCTTCAGGGCAAACCTTTGAAATTTTACAGCCAGAATTACAAGCCTATTTGATCGGACAATTTCAAAAGGATAAAAGAATCGGAACTTGGGTCTCATTTTCCGCAGATGGGGAAGTGCTTCAAACTTATGATTACTCTAATCATAAATTGATAAAAGACTCCATTGCATATCCGGAACTTATACATTTAGCAACTCATCATAAGCCGCTTTTTTTAGGAGGTGAATCCATATTTAAATTTCTATTTAGCCAACTGGATTCCTGGAAATTTACGGAGCTGCTTTATCCGAAAGAAGATAGCATTGTTTTGACTTTAGTTTTTCTTATAGATACTTTAGGACATTGCAGTCATTGGGAAATAAATCATCCGAAATATGAAAAGCGCTTACAAAAATGTTTGGACGAATTTATTTCAATTTATCCGGATTATTGGATACCAGCGGTGGAAAATGGGCAAAAAATACAAAGTAAATTATCCGTCGATTGGATTATATACAGTAAAAAATATGCAAGGAAGAAAATGCTGGCTTGGCGAATACAGTTTCAATAAGATTGATTTGGGATGAATATAATTATCTATTCAAATTTGTGGAATTTATCGATAACATCTAAATAAGCTTGATGAATAGATTGCTATTGAATAAATTTGATTTTTATTTTAGCTTTAATAAATCAATTTCAACAACATTCAGAATTTTCTTGTTTGCTATCCATTTCTTGGAATTTATTTTTCCGGTTCACGCTCAAAATCTTATTGATACAATTATTTTTTCAAATGGAGTAATAGAGGAATATCAGGTTCTGAAAAATGATGTAAATGTAAAACATGGTTTCAGTGTAAAATATTATTCTTCAAATGGAAAATTAGCTATACTGGAAAATGGAAATTACCTGAATAACCTAAAGCATGGATTATGGGAGTATTATAATATTGCTTATCAGGAAGAACAAAGTTTATTCCGTTATGCGATCCCCAGCTTCATTATTGACGAATTGAAATCAAACAAACTTACAAGAAAAGGCAATTATAAAAATGGAAAACGAGATGGCATTTGGTTTTATTATTACGAAAGCAGCATACCAAGCTTGCTTCTTCGATATCTTATACAAGAAAAGGATTCACCGGCCAGACAAACTTTTGAAATTGTTCAGCCTGAATTGCAAGCATATATGATAGGCCAATTTCAACAAGACCAAAGAGTAGGTAGTTGGGTAACTTTTTCTACCATGGGTAAAGTATTGCAATCTTATGATTTTTCTAAGGAGCAATTATTAAAAGATTTGACGGCGTACCCGACAGACGATTTTAAAGAAAATGATCATAAACCTCTTTTTTTGGGCGGCGGTTCTGTCTTTGAATTGCTATTATTCAGATCTTTTGCATGGAAATTTAGTGAGCCAATATTTCCAAGCCAAGATAGCATAGTATTGCAACTATTTTTTAATATTGATAGTTCCGGGCATTGTACGCATTGGGAACTCAATCATAAGGAGTACCATGACAGAATAAAAAATAGTATGGATCATTTTATATTAAGCTATGCTGATTATTGGATACCTGCTAAAAATAATGGTGTAAAAATCGAAAGTAAATTGTTGGTGGAATGGATCATATATAGTGAAAAAATTTCCAAAATGCTGAATCAACCCGGACGAATGCAATTTCGTTGAATTATTGTTTACAGAATCAAACATAAGCAAAGTCCCATTTGGATTAGACCGAATTCCTTATTAGCGTCTTTTATCCCCGGTTACCACCAAATCGTTGGCCATACGCAACAAGACGAAATATGTATGCAAAGTTGTAATGAGCATGATTTTTATTTTATTGATGCGCTGGAGTTTGGGTATTATGTTATTTACAACGACGGAGTGATTATGGAAGGGAGTCTGGATGGGTAATTAATTAGTTTAATTCTAATTGCTCATATTTTCGTTCAATAGTTTCCACATAGGCGATTTTTAATTCATTAGATAAAAATGATTTATGAATCCAATCAATTGCCTTTGTTTTATTTCTAATCATACGCTGGAATGCTGCTTTTATTTGTTTGGGCATTAAACCCAATCCTTCCCCCAGCTTTTCAAAATGTTCTCGTTTTAAATTCTTTTTCTTTCCTTCTAAAGTCAATGCAAGTTCTTCTTTATCTTCCGGGAGCACAATGGCCACATTCAAAAGGTCGTAGGCAGGAGCTAATGCCCATCCGGAAGGACTCTCGATCATGGAGAAGTTCTTCAGATGCATATCGTTATTTCCGGTTAGAAATGAGAAAAGTGCTAATTCAAAATAATAGGATTTGTCAAGTAATGTGTTGCTGGAATAGTGATCCAAAGCTTTTCCAATTTTCTCCATAGAACTTTTATATTTATCAAAAGCTTCTGTGATCTGAAACATATCCAACATGTGGATTTTTTTTCCTGCTTCTGTCCGATCAACTCGCTTTGTAATATATGACAGTTCGCCTGATGCCAGTCTGATTAAAGATGATGGCGCAACCCGGATACCGTAGTCTTCGGCTATTCTCATGGTTAGATGTTCATTTTCCGGCATTTCTGGAAATCGGTCAGTTGGTGGTTTAAAAATATATTGCCCCACCAATACACCAACGACAGTTAATCGGGGGTCTGAATTTTCCATCGTTTTTTTGACGAGGGACAAGGATAGTTTTGCTTGAACTCCGGGAACAGCGATACTTCGTTCAACAATTTGTTTAGCAAGTTCACTTATTTGATCAAGAGAATATTCAATTTTTGGAGGCACGGGCAACCCAAAAAATTCCATTGAGCATTTTTCGTGAAAATCCAACTCTACTTGAATGGGTTTATAACAATATAGACATTTATTCTTCATTTTTTTCAGTTACAGGTTCCACACTTACTGCCCCGATACAATTCTTGCAACAGGCTAGTAGCAATCCCATTCGATCATTCTTATTAATCTTCCAGTTTTCAGCGGCGATGTCTAATAACCAACCCTCAGGGATCAAACCATCAAAAAAAGGAAAGAGCCTATTTTCTTTATAAGGTATATCGGTTACAGGCATCGTAAATGATATAAAATCATTCGGATGATTTTTTACAAATTGATCGTTATACTGATATATATATTCTCCATCATTAGTCTCTGTAATAATGCCTGCCAGCTGGTCCTTATAATATACTTTTCCTTGCCTCATTCTTCAAGTTCTTTGCTGTTTACAGGTGCTAATTCATGGCCAAACATGCGAAGAACAAGGTTTACTTTATTCACATTCATATTTGTTTTTCCCTGTTCTATTTTACGTAATACGGTCAATGCAATTCCAGTGCGTTCTGCGAATTCTTCCTGAGTAAGGTGAACTTCTTTCCTACGTTCTTTAACAAATGTTGCTAATTTTTTCACTATATGCATTTAAATATAAAACATTACAAATATATGAAAATATATGCAAATAAATATAATTATATGCCTAAATCATTTATTATATGCTTTAACATATAATTTGTGCTTAGAATCTTGAAAACTCTGAAATTTAAATGTCACCAGGGGACGCTTTTTTCGTATTTAATTTGTCTGATCCTTATAAAGACATTTTAAAATAGAATCATAAATAATTGATTATCAATCTAAAATAAAAATCCCCTTATCCGCAAGAATAAGGGGAAATTCATGTTTTGAGGTCGAGAGCGGATTCGAACCGCTGTACGAGGTTTTGCAGACCTCTGCCTAGCCACTCGGCCACCCGACCCTAAAGGGACCGCAAATCTAAGGATATTTATGAATTTTCAGATTTTTTTCCTGAAATAAATACCCCATGAATTAATATAAAATACAGATTATCAATTATTTATGCGTGTATATTTCAATGCCATTTGGGGGGTGGTGAAGTCCATTTTGTCATTTCCCCTCAATTCTATCTTATACCAGAATGTGGCAACTCAATTCAAACTGAATAGAATCACCTACGATCATGTATTTGAAGGATTGCTGATCATCGAGAAAATGTATGGAATCCTGCTCAAATTTAAGTTCGGCTGGACCTTCGGGTTTGCTGGCCCAGGAACCCTGAAGGTTTTCAATGGTAAGGGGCCTTTTGTTTTGGCCACCTCCAGCCATGGAGCCTTCTTTGCAGGATGACATAACACTACAGTAAAATATGATGATGTAAATGATTCTCATTTCTTATTGAATTTAAGGCCAAAGTTAACAAATGGGTGCATATGAATAAGAGCTTCCTCGTGAACGATTTAAGCTCTTATTTCGATAAAACTAAAATCCAATTTACTTGTTTCTTTTGCAGAGTGGAAATTACCCATTCATAGCTAATTTTCATTTTTCTTTTTGAATATAAACCCTTATGGATCAACCAGCTTTCGATTTTAAACGCGATGTCGTCGATCTCAGTTTTGAAAAACCGGTACTGATTGATTTTTGGGCTCCCTGGTGTGGTCCCTGTAAAGTACTGGGCCCGGTCTTGGAATCACTTGAAACGGAAGATCAAGGAAAATGGGCTTTGGTTAAAATCAATACAGAAGTTGAACTGGACATTGCAGCTTATTTTAAGATCCAAAGTATTCCACATTGTAAACTTGTATATGAAGGAAAAATAATCGATGAATTCACAGGTGCACAATCCAAAGAAACGATACGCCAATGGCTTGATAAAATTTTTGGTCTTTTAGATCTGCCAGAAATAGTGGAAGCACAGGTCGATGATTTCGAAAGCCTGATCCTTGAAGAATGCGAATTTCCTGATGCGGCTTTTGCGGAAAAACTAATTCTTTTTTTGAGCGGTCACCCGGATCACGAAGAGGCTCTTCAAAACTTGATCAAACACGAAGTATTTTTTAACTCCAAAAACGCTTTGGATCGAATTCGCTCCCTGGCCGAAAGTCCAAAACGCGATGAATTGGAACAGGATGCCAAAGCCATCGAAGACTGGATGCGTATCGACTCTAGTTTTAAAAAATAAAGCGGCTTTGCTTTTAGCGTCTGCCAAAACTAAAATATTGCAAAAAAATATTTCCACAGCGATAGAAGACATCATTGACGCTGTACACAAAGAACCTGCTTTCCAAAATGAATTGCCCAGACGTGCCGGGATCGCTCTGTTTCATTTGTTAGGTCCGCAACATCCAATGAGTCTGGAGTACCGGAAGTTGTTTGATATGGCGATATATTAAGACTTAAGACTATCCCGACATGAAGAAACCTCTTATTAAAAAATCACTCGATGATGTCGGGAGGAAAAGGCTAAAGGAGTGATAAAGAACATATTACTTTTTCCCGTTCAACTTTAGCTTACTTAAGGAAAGGCTAAGTGTAAAAGACTAAAGGTTATAGAGACCAACTGCAAATTTTACATTTTTAATATTTCCTTTTATCCTTTTCTGGAAATAAAAAAATATTAGATCCTAAATACAAATACATAGTAAATTTTGAATTACCTTTTACCTTCATAAGAAAGGGCTAAAGACTAAAGACTAAAGGTTGGAATACCATACTGTCTATGCCTGAAATAGGTTGACCAAAATCTGGTCAAAAGTCAACCGAATGGAATCCAAAAATAAGCAAAAATTAAGCCTGAAAGTGCAGCGTGTTTTTAGTGTAGAGATACGCCGCAAGACAGTTCGAGATGTAGAACGAGGCAAATGCACAATTCTTCAAGCATCCAATGAGTTAGGAGTGAGCCAGGGCAGTATATATAAATGGATTAACCAATATAGCTTATATTTAAAGCAAAGTAAGCGCATGGTAGTCGAAGATAAAAGTGAGGCATATCGTAGTAAAGAATTGGAGAATAAATTGAAGGAAGTTGAAGCTATGTTGGGTCGTAAGCAAATGGAAATTGAGTTTTTAAATAAGATGATTGAAATTGCGAATGAAGAATTCAAAATTGATATTAAGCAATCTGTAAAAAAAGACTTTCGAATGGTATCGAATCAACAAAGGAATAAAACATAGATATAAACTGAAGGAAATTAGTGAACTGGCCGGAATAAGCAAACAGGCACTCTGGAAAAGCCGGATTAAAAATGTAAAACAAGACAAGTTCATAAAATCAGTAGTTGATCAACTAAACGAAATACGAAAAAATACATAAAGTAATGGGTTGTAGAAAGATGTATTATAAAGAAGAAAATCAATGGCCAGTTGGAAGAGATAAGGTAATTGAAATAGCGAATGCCAATGGCTTTAAAATGCGTAAAAAAAACGCAGTATAGTTAGGACTACGGAGCCAGGCAGTAGAAGTCTATCCCAATTTAATCGAAGGAATGCAGCTCAATGGTCCTAACCAGGTATGGCAATCTGATATCTTTTATTTTAAGGCTGGGCAGATCAACTATTATGGAGTAACCATCGAAGATGTGTATACAAGAATATTGAAAGCGTTACATATGTCACAAAGCTTAGCAGCCAGGCATACAGTGATAGCTTTGCAAAATGCAATAAAATCCACATCAAATAAAGAAGAGATAATAGGTTGCATATTTCATTCAGACAGAGGCAGTCAATATATAAGTAAAGAATTAAAGGAATTAATTCGAGAAAGCAAAATGAATCCAAGTATGTGTCTAAATCCTCAAGAAAATGCCTATGTAGAAAGAATACAAGGAACAATAAAGAACGAATATTTGAATGAGTATGAAATAACCTCAAAAAATATCATGCAAATGAGTAATAAAATAAAATTCTGGTACAACGAACAAAGGCCACATAAAAGCTTAGGAATGTTAACACCTAAAAATTTTGAAAACCTTGTTAAAAACTTGACAGAAAAAGACAGGCCTAAAATGATTATAAATCAAGGAATTAAGGAGTTTTCAACAGAAATTTGTGAAATTAACAAAAAGAAAAAAGAAGCAAAAAAGAAAAACTTATCATCATCATCACTATCTTTAATTTAACTTAAAAAAAGTCAACCTATATCAGGTAAGGACATACCTTTAGCCTTTAGTCTTTAGTCTTTAGCCTCAAGTATTTAGCCTTCTTCAAATGAACGTATTAGGATTAATGTCAGGCACTTCTCTCGATGGACTGGATATGGCTTTGATCCGGTTTTCGAAAACGCACAAATTGCAGTTTGAATTTATTGCGGCCAAAACCATTCCTTATACAGAAGAATGGAAATCAAAATTATCCAATGCATTTTATGCAGACCCTGATGCGATTCAGGAATTGGATAGGCTCTATGGTATTTGGTTGGCCGAACAAGTGTTAGTTTTCAAAGACGAATTTAAATTGCCAATTGATCTGATCGGTTCTCACGGGCATACGGTTTTTCATAGGCCCCATGAAGCTTTGACGCTCCAGATTGGATCCGGTCAAGAAATATATCGGCAAACAGGAATTCCGGTGGTTTGTAATTTCAGGCAGCAGGATGTGGCTTTAGGAGGCCAGGTGGCACCCTTGGTCCCCATTGGAGATGAAATGTTGTTTTCAGAATTTGATTTTTGTCTCAATCTCGGCGGATTCTCAAATATATCATGGGAAATGGGTGGCCAAAGAAAAGCCTGCGACATCAGCCCTTGCAATATGATGCTCAATAGTCTTAGTCAAAAATTGGGAATAGCCTTTGATGAAGGTGGTAAAATTGCGCAATCTGGGAAGATCCTACATGCTGTATTAGAAAATTGGAATGCTCTGGACTTTTACCAAATGCCTTATCCCAAAAGCCTGGGCCGCGAATGGTATCTGCAAAACTTTGAAGCTGATCGCATGTTCGATAACTATGAAGTAATGGATTTGTTGAGCACAGCAGTGGAACATATCGCATTTCAAATCCATCATTTTATTGAAACACAAATTTCAAAGAGTTCTGAGGAGAAAAACTTATACTGCTTCGATTCTATGTACAGGTGGTGGAGCCTACAACGATTTTTTGTTGGAGCGGATGAATGCATTAAGTAAGTCTGAATGGCGTTACGTCATTCCAAATTCAATTTTGATTGATTACAAGGAGGCACTGATTTTTGCAGTGCTGGCTTATTTGAGGTGGAATAAAAAATCAATGTACTAAAAAGTGTAACCGGAGCATCAAAAGATCATTCCAGTGGTGATGTTTATTCAAATTTAAGGCTAAAGGGAAAAGCTTAAAGGGAAGAAAGTAATTATGGTATGCATTCTAATTTTCATTAGTCTTTCAACTTTTTCCCTTTAGCCTCAACTGCAAATTCCAATTATCTTTATCTCCTAAATCCAAAAAAATGCTTAAAGGAAAAATTGCGCTCGTTACCGGAGGAAGCCGTGGAATTGGTGCTTCCATTGCAGAAGGTCTTGCCAAAAATGGGGCGCATGTAGCTATTACTTACGTTTCTTCCCCGGATAAAGCTCAGGCTGTTGCCGAAAAATGCATGCGCTATGGTGTCCAGGCAAAAGCTTATTTGTCCAATGCAGCTGTGCATACAGATGCTGAGCAATTGATTCAATCTGTAGTTGCAGATTTGGGTGGACTGGACATTCTTGTAAACAATGCTGGTATCACTAAAGACAATCTGATCCTTCGTATGACCGAAGAGCAATGGGATCAGGTCATCACTACCAATTTAAAATCCTGTTTTAATCTGACCAAATTTGCAGCCAAGCACATGATGCGCACACGTAGTGGATCTATCATCAATATTTCATCTGTTGTAGGTGTTTTTGGTAATGCCGGTCAATCAAATTACGCCGCTTCAAAAGCAGGCATGATCGGTTTTACAAAAAGTATGGCTAAAGAACTTTCTTCCCGCAACATCCGCTGCAATGCACTGGCTCCCGGGTTCATCGAAACGGAAATGACGCATGTGCTTGATGAAAAACCAAAGAGGCTTTTATGAAAGCAATTCCTTTGGGCCGTCTTGCAAAACCCGAAGAAGTTGCAGATGCTGTGTTATTCCTCGCTTCTGATATGTCGTGTTATATTACCGGACAGGTCTTGAGTGTTTGTGGGGGATGAACATGTAAAAGATTAAATTCAAACAAGTTTCTTTTTGCATTCCAGTTTATACCCAGCATATCCAAATGCAATGAGGATCAAAAAGGATAGGCTATACTGGACGAGGGATTCAATTTTAAAAAAGGTATAGATGCCTGGAATGAATACAACTGTTAGTACTGTAGCCAACAACCACATGGTCATTTTAAGTATCGGATAAGGGATCGGATATTTTTTTTGCCCCTGATAGTAAGCCAGGGCACAAATGAATAAATAAGCTGTAAGATTTGCATAGGCAGCCGAACTGTTGCCCAGATAGGGTATCAAAAGGACGTTTAAAACCAACATCAGCAACATTCCGAATACACTCACAATGGCCATCAAACGGTTGTTATCAGACAATTTATACCAACTCGAAAAGTTGGAATACAATCCCATGAAGATATTGGCCAACAAAAGAATATTTACCAAAAATAATTCGTCCCTAAAATTTTTATCAAGCAATTTAGCAAACACATCAATAAATAATCCCATCACGAGGTATATAAAACAACACGCGATGATAAAATACAAAGACAATCTTGCAAAAAGTTGCGGAGCCTGATCTTGTTTTGCATGACGAAAGAAAAAAGGTTCGGCTGCATAATTGAATGCAGTCACAAACAAATTCATAATGACGGCAAGTCGCATGGCTGCGTTGAAACTACTACTGGCTTCGAGGTTTTGTAAAGCATCTCCCGGAAGAAAGTATTTAAGTATACTTGTAGCCCCGTATTGGATCACAATAAAAGAAAGAGTGACGATGATTAAAGGAGAAACGTATTTCAAGAGTCGATTACAGATTTTCCAATCGGCGATGGTAAACGCATTCTTGATTTCTGGCAGCAGCAAAATGAGTGTCAAAGCACTTCCTATCAAATTAGCCAGCAATACCCAATATAAATTTTCAACAGCTGTTCCCCCAAATTCATTTAAAAAATACAACACGAGAATGATGTTTAAAAGCAATCCGGAGAGTTTGATCCAGGCATAACGTAGGGGCCTTTTATCATAACGTAGTTTGGCAAAGGGCAAGGCACTCAAAACGTCCAATACAGTGATTCCCGCTGCCAGAAATATTAAGTTTTGTAATTGTGGATAATGTAATCCATAATTGATGACATCTAATCCAAAATAAGCAGCAAGCAGGAAGAGCCCACAAACCATCCAAACAAGCTGGCTGGCTACCGGATAAATTTTAGTTGCAAATGTTTCATCAGAAGCAAATCTAAAAAAACCCGTTTCCATACGTAAACCCAGAATTCCTAGAAAAAAGCGCAATAAAAAAGTACAATTCACTGTATATCGAAAAATAGGCTCTTTCGTCTGAAAACACACGTGTCAGGTATACGGTAACCAGTAAAAATTGAGCAAACGGCCAAGCGAATAGCTTAAACCATAGATCATGGTTTCCTTTGCGAGACTTTTTAAACCGGACACAGCTGCAAAGCTCATAAAAATCAGGCATACATAGTATCAAAAGCCATATTTAATCAATTAACTCCCATGACTTAATTTTGGCCAGACAAAAGAAATGGCAGAATTCGATTTGCTTCAAAATATGCAAAGTACTGGGGGCTCCCGGCTTCGAACAGCGCATCCGTTCATTCCTCATGAGCACTCTTGAAAAAGATGTGGATGACATGCGGACAGATGCCATGGGTAACCTGATTACCTTTCACAAAGGGCACAGTCGAAAAAATTCTGTTGACCGCTCACATGGATGAAATCGCATTCATCGTTCAACATATTGATGATGAAGGTTTTATTCGCTTTCTTCCACTCGGGGGCTTTGATCCAAAGACACTAACCGCCCAAAGAGTGATCATCCACGGCAAAGAAGATATCCACGGGGTCATGGGAAGTAAACCACTTCATATCATGAATGCAGAGGAAAGGGCAAAAGCTCCATCCTTAAAAGACTTCTTTATCGATACAGGTTTAACGAAAGCTGAAGTAGTCGGGAAAATTCAAATTGGAGATCCTATAACCCGTGAACGCGAAATGATCCGCATGGGAAAATGTATTAATTGTAAATCTCTGGATAACAGAGTATCCGTATATATTTTGGTCGAACTCATGAAAAAACTGAAAAAGACCAAAGCGCCTCTGGATGTGTATGCTGTATTTACGGTACAGGAAGAAGTAGGGAGCCGGGGATCTATGATCGCGGCCAACAGCATCGCACCGGATGTAGCCATCAACATTGATACGACCATCGCTTATGATGTACCCGGAGCCCAATCTCACGAATATATCACCAAACTGGGCAATGGCGTTGCTATTAAACTTTTTGACAGTAGTGTGATCCCTGATTATCGAATGGTTCAATTTTTAAAATCTGCTGCAGAGAAAAATAAAATACCCTGGCAAGCAGAATTGCTAACAGGTGGTGGTACAGATACTGCATCAGTGCAACGTGCAGGAAATGGAACCATTGCAGGTGCCATTTCTATTCCCACCAGACATATTCATCAGGTCATTGAAATGGTACATGAAGATGATATCGACGCTGCGGTTCGATTATTGGAAGCAGCAGTGCAAGAACTCGAAAATTATTCATTTGAATTTAAATACGATACATAAAAACGAAACTATGTGGAAAGAAAGTAGTAACAAATTAAAATCAAGTTTTGAATTTAGAGATTTCGGGAGAGGCATTTGCTTTTATGACCGAAGTCGCATTTCAAGCAGAAAAACTCAATCATCATCCTGATTGGAAAAATTCATGGAATAAAGTCGACATCGTATTAACAACGCACGATGCCGGCGATACTGTTACAGAAAAAGATCATAGAATGGCAGGAGAGATCGATCGCATTTATAAAAAATATTCTAAACATTGATCGGCTTTCATTTTTTCGTTGTTTAACAGATGCTAAATCCGATACCGTCTAAACTTCTCAAGCAGGGCTTCCATTTTGCGAAAATGACAGCTCTGGCGCAACAGTATCAGGCCATCAACCTCGCTCAGGGTTTTCCTGATTTCGCACCACCCGAACAACTTTTCAATTTTTAAATGAAGCTGTTGAATCCGGTTTTAATCAATATGCCCCAATGCCGGGATTGCTCATGTTGCGCCAACAAATAGCAAGTCGTTTGGAAAAATCGATACCAACTCAAAGCGAATATAGATGATGATATTACCGTTACCGCAGGTGCCACGCAAGCAATCTATACGATTATTAGCGCTTTCATTCGTCCCGGTGATAAAGTATTGATTTTTGAACCTGCTTATGATTCTTATGGACCTGCAGTCCTGGTCAACGGGGGTCAGCCAGTTTACCTCCGACTCGAATTACCAGATTTTTCGATTCCATGGACGCAGCTTGAATCAATGTTGCAAAAGGAAAAAATCCGGATGATTCTGATCAACAATCCTCACAATCCTGCAGGAAGAATACTGCATCAAGAAGATATGCTGAGATTCGAAAAACTTGCAGTACAATATGATGTCTTGTGGGTATGGGATGAAGTTTATGATATGTTGGTTTTTGATGGCAAGCCACATTGGAGTGCATTGCATTATCCTGAGATCATGAAATCTTCTATTGTTACATTTTCAATGGGTAAAACTTTACACAATACTGGTTGGAAAATAGGATATACGATTGCAAAAAGCCGAACTCACTAAAGAAATCCGCAAAGTCCACCAGTTCTTAGTCTTTAGCGTAAACACGCCGGGCACAATATGCAATTGCAAAATTTATGGAATCCTTCCCGAATTTATCAACGAACTTCCACAATTTTATCAGCACAAAAGAGATTTCTTTTTTAAAGAAATGAAACATCCAGATTTTGAGTGGTTGCCCTGCGAAGGAAGTTATTTTGCACTTGCGCGATTTAAAAATCCGGAACAATTAAGTGATGTCACTTTCGCAGAACAATTGGTAGCCAATAAAAAAGTGGCAACGATTCCCATTTCTGCATTTTATCACGATGGGTATGATCCGGGCATTGTAAGATTTTGTTTTGCAAAGAAGGAAGATACGATTAAGGAAGCTGCGACGCAGTTGCTAAAATTATCCACCTCCCCGGCCCTTCTCCGCACAGTGGAGAGGGGCGGGGTGAGGTGGAGGCGGAGGTGATCACCTCACCAAACTCACATCCCCATATTTCTCCAACACCGTTCCATCAATCCTAATCGCTTTCAAATGATATACAAAACCGCTGGATTCATCGGCTCACCATTGAATCTTCCATCCCATCCGGCTAATAAGTCATTCAACTGAAAATGTTTGTTTTCAAAAACCATATTTCCCCATCGATTATAAATGCGGAACAGCTCTACTTCTCGGATGCTGGGACCTCCGAATACGGTAACCAGGTCGTTTAGGTTGTCGCCGTTGGGGCTGAAAACGTTGGGCACATAAACATCGGTTTGATTGTTGACGATGACTTTAATTTTTGCTCGCACTTCACAACCAGCCGAATTGGTAAATAATACTTCGTATTCTGCATTTTCAAGTGCTAACAAATAGGGCGCCGCACAATCTGTACAGGAAAGTCCGGTGGCAGGCGTCCAGCTTGCGGTGCCGGGAATAAAATTTAAAATAGCTTGTAATTGTATTTTGTCGCCAAGTGTAAGTTTTATTTCCACAGGTAGATCTGCTTAAAGCAAGGGCTGAAAAAATACAACTGAATATTGATTTTCACAACCCAAAGTATCTTTAACGAACACTTGGTAGTTTCCGGGTGTTAGGGGGCTAAAATAATTATCGGATTGATAAGTAGAGGTGTCATCCAGCGCATACATAAATCCCGGAATTCCAGATTGTGGATAAATTGTAATAACTGCATCGTCATCACCATAACACCGAATCGTATCCAATTTGCAATTGGGCTTCTACAGTATCTACAAATAAATTTGTTTCAACAATGCTGTCACATCCGAAAATATTATTCAGACGGTCTTGGTAAAAACCGGTGGCATTGTATATATTATTTCCTACCCGGGTGAATTGTCCTTTACAGATTTGTAATTGCTGCTGAAATAAATGTTTAGGATTTACAGTGACCTGTGTATGAATAATACTGTCGCAACCTTTATCAGTCAATAAACTGTCAAGATACAAGCCTGATTTTGTGTATTGACTAGAGCCGATGATGACGGTCTCTCCTTCGCAAATGATATGATTTTGTTGTAAATCATAAATCGGGTAAACCAATAAATCGGTGTATACAATACTATCACAGGAACGGATACTTGTAAGGTATCAATATACTTTCCGGTATTCGTGTACGACTTTGTTCCTACAACAATATTTGAACCATTGCAAATTTGCCGCACATTTGGAATATTATACACTGGTCGACAATAAGATTTGTGACGATCACACTATCGCAACAGAATCTATTTTGAAAAATATCGGTGTAAATTCCGGATGTGGTATAACGGTTGCTGCCGACAACAATAAATTCTCCTTCACAAATTTTTAGAGATTGTGTATCGCGATCTACCTGACTATGATCAATCACCACAAAGTGCAAAGTATCTGAACTGCAACCGTATTCATCGCGCGAATCAATGTATGTGTACCTGGAAGTAATCCTGTAAAATATCCTGAATCCTCCCAATATGATTGATCCAATGAATAATGGTAAAAAGGGAAAGTACCATCTGCACTCACTGCAATAAATGCGTTTGGCTGGCAACAATTTATTTCAAGATTGAATGAGTCTTGTTTCAATGTTAATCGTTGATTGGCTAGACCGATTTGAACGAGGCGCTGTAGGTTACATCGCGTTGAATCCCTTACATCAATGATGTAATTGCCCGGTGCCAATCCGGTGAAAATACCACTGCTTTGCCAGTTGCCGCCATTGATGCGATATGAATATGGCGGTATGCCTTCCAGTGCGGTGATCACGATACGTCCCGAATCGATGCAGTTCATTGCTTGCACCCGGATCAAACTATCCCGAAGCCGGTGTTTGAATTCACTCACTTCAATAATTTCAGGAAGAATGCAGTTTCCAATTTTGGTATAGATCGTGTAAAATCCTTCTTCCGGAATTTCAAAATAAAATTGTTTATAGAAAAAAAATACCGTCCATACTGTAAAGAGCTGAACTGTCTTCAGGTTTTTCAAAATGCGAAGTAAAGCTCCTCGAAAAGATCCGCAACTGTCGGCCAGTTGTAATTCATACTTTAAACTGTACTTCTTTACAAAAATCGTTAACGAATCCTGATACTGAAATCCGCAAGCATCACTGTATTCAATATGGTAAGTGGTCGTGCTATCTGGTTGAATGGTCGGATTAAATACAGAGGTATCACCACACCTTTTGAAGGCCGCCAGCGATATTGTGCGAAATTGGGTTTGGCCGAAACCTGGATCGATTCTCCTTCGCAAATGGTAAGATCGGGAAGTGTGTTGACGCCGGTGATGTAATTTAAACAGACTTGCTGAACATTGATAGATCCACCTGTTGCAGCTGTAAATCCAAAGTATACATTCGGATCATTGTTGAAAATACTGCGAACGACATCTCCGGAATAGCGCAATTTTAAAATACAATCCACATACACCGATAAAGTTGCATTGCTCGCGCTCCAACGTATAAGCACTTTAGAAAATTGCAATCTTCAGCATTAGCATTTCCATTGAGAATCCCGACCGACCTGAGAGATTATCGCCTGAAGCATGATCTACATTACCGTTTCTTATAATGGCAACATGGTCAAAAATGGGATCCGTATAATTGCCATTGTGATAGGTGTCAAATTCGACAGCAAGACTGGGCATAACACCCTGGTAACCCAGTCCCCCTCCAGAGACTCCGATCGAAGTTGAAATGGGTTGAAATACAAAGGCAATGCCATCTGCCCCTTGCGCATCAAGGCAACCTAAATTAATATCAAAATAGATGTCAAAACTACTGTGTAAGCTGACTTTATCTTCATACCAGATGGATCCTGTCTGACCAAAATTCTCCTCTGTCAACAAATAGCAATCGTTGCCCAATTGCCGTGCATTTCCATTGGTGATAAATTTTTATTTCCGATTCCGCCGCAACTATCGGGAATAGTAATGGCAAACTGGTCTGACAACCATTTAAGTCTTCTGCATAGAGAATATAATTGCCAGCGAGCAGAAGTTGAAAATAAGAATCTGTTTGTGATCCGGATCTCTTGTTGAGGCGATACTTATATGGCCCTGTTCCGCCGGTGGCATGTGCCCAGAGTTTTCCGTCGCTGATGCAATGTGTGGGCGATAAACTATCAATTGTTAGTTTAAGTTCTTCAAAAATTTCAAACGCATATTGGAGGATATTATTCTGAGGATAAAAATCCGGCTGATTATCGGGATTGCCGAGCGTAACGGATAAGCTATGATTTCCTTGTGGAATGGGAATGCAAGGGAGATCTATGACCTGGCTCTGACCAGGAATTAATATGCCATTCCACATAGGGACTTTGTGGAATTCCATTGAGCTGATAATTGATATCCAGTGTTGAAAAACTTTTTACTTCCGTCATTTCGGATCTTGAATTTCGGACAAAGGGAATCTGTGCAAACGGAACCTTGTAAACTTAATTCCAAAGCAGCAGCATCATAATTTCCTGGAGGCAAACAACCATTGGAGCTGATCAGCGATTTGCGGGTGGTCTCCAGTGCGGCGATCATACGATTCCTTTGTCCGTCGGTAAAATGTACCGGGCCGCAAGAAGTATAATCCATGTAGTTGCTGTTGTCGTCAGGTAGATCCGGAATATCAGTGTTACAGGAGTTGGTATTACAGGGTGCGAAGGATGCTGAATTGTCAGGTGGTGTATCGCAGACCCGGTCTCCATCCTGTAGACAATTGCCATTTGTGCATCCGCCGTTAAAGGTATGATTCAAAGAAAAATAATGGCCCATTTCGTGAGCCGTAACTACTGTTCCTCCAATTGAATTCCAATAACGACTTTCTTGAACAATGCCGTCTACCGTGCAGGGAGCACCCGGGAAATAGGCGTAACCTGCCAGACTGCAACCAAAGTTGTTATTAAATAAATCTGTAACTAAAAAAATGTTGATATAGCGAGTACAATCCCAACCAATCAGCGCTTTAATCGCAGCATCATTGTTAGCATTGGTGCCTAGAGCACACATCATGTCATTGACCAGGTTACTCGGAGTTCTTGTAATTCCATTGGTAGGTTGACCATTGGGATCTCGCCGTGCAAGACAGAATTGGATGCCAACATCTACCCCATTTGCAGCAGCGAAGGGACCCGAATTAGAAAAAGCCTGATTTAAATAATCCAGACCCTGTTCGACCTGCCGGTCTGTTAAGTTATTGCTTTGTCCGATAGCAGTTCCGGGAGGAACGATGAGGTGTACCACCAGGGGAAGTGTATAAATCGGTTTGGATCGGCTTTGAATTTTGCTTTTCAGGGCATCGAGACTGTACTGATAAATTTCATTTTCCATTTGCAGAGTCCGCTGCAGATAGGCAGCATCGGACTGCAATAAGGCCTGGTGTTTCTCATCAAATGCACAATGCTGTGAAATCGCACTACCTATCGTGAGCATTAAGAAGAATACGGTAAGAATATATTTGTTGCTCATCATCATATATGATACAAAATAAGCGGAATAAGTTGTATTGAATAGAAAATATTTTTAAAAACAGTAAATATTAAACCCAGAATTGCCATTAGGATTCGTAGTGAGAGTCAAAAATGCAAAAAAGACAGGTCTCCTCGCAAGAAATTTGCGCGGAAGTGAAGTAAGGATTTCATTGAGCACAAATTTCGAGAAGAGGACTGTATTTGAAGCAGTTTTGGCTCGTAATAGAATTCTATTGGCAATTCTGGGTTAAAGGCTTCAGGTGTAAATAATATATGCAAAATCAGGCATAAATGCAAATTTACCGGTGTTTATATTAACAATTGATTTTGATACATTTCAACAAAAATTACACCGTATAAATTCAAAAGAATTTTAGCAGCTGTAAGGTGTTCACAATTCACTTCGGAAACCTTGATTAAAATCAGAATTATGAATTCTGATCTCGTAATTTATTTAAATTTTCAATATCATCCAAATCTTTAAATCTACCCGCTGCTAATTTAGCCTGAATCAAATCATTGATATGAATTATTCGGACATTCACTTTTTCAATGTTGATCATTTTAGCTTGTTTTAAGGCACTTTCAAATATTAATCCTTTACAGGCAGTCATGATGTCTATTTTAATAAAACCACCTCCAAACTGGAAAACATCAAATTTTAACGTATCTATAAAATTTTCAAGATCTTCCATTTCTCCCATATACATTCCATATTCCTGGTGAACTTTTGTAAGCCGGGTGTGATTTTCTTCTGTAGGTTCAATCCATAAATCCATATCACCTGTCGATCTCCTGTATCCATAAACATTGACTGCCAAACCACCAATCAAAATATAGCGAACGGAGTGTTTGTTCAGCAAACTGATGTACTCTAAAAAATCTTCGTTAAATATTGAATTCAAGGTCTTTTATAAGCTTTGGAAAATATCCGTTCAAATTTTACTTTTTCAGGATCTAAATTATGATTGAGCAGATGCAAAATGATGCCCATACAAAATCGTCCTTTATAATTCTTTAGTTTCGCATTTTGCAATTCAATGCCTTGAATTTTTTCAAAGGACCCTGCGTTATGGATGTTTCGGTCTAATCTCATACTTCACAAAGATATAAATTTTGTTCTCTAATATGTTTGAAAAAATTGGATGCTTAAACAGTGTAGTCCTTAAAATGTCCTTAGCCAATTGCTTATAAATAAGCTTGAACGGACAACATTTTAAATTTTCAATTGCTGAATTCTATCATGTTAAATGACTCCAAAAAATCATTGCCATCTCATTTATGAAAGCTTACAAAAGCATTTTACTCACGTCGATTCCGTAAATTTGCCCAACAAATGAAAGCATGATTTACAACTCTGACGTATTGATCATCGGAACTGGAATTGCCGGACTCACGACTGCTATTCAAATTGCGCGACAGCGTCCTGATTTGAAAATACGACTCACCAGCAAAACCAATAAGGAAGAAAGCAATACCCGCTATGCGCAAGGAGGTATTGCAGCGGTTTGGGATCGGATCAAAGATGATTTTGAAAAACACGTGCAAGATACCCTGGATGCCGGCGATGGATTATGTAATGAAGAGATCGTACGCATCGTGGTAGAGGAAGGGCCACAACGCGTACATGAATTGATCGATTGGGGTGCCCGATTTGATAAAATCGATGCATCTCATTATGATCTTGCGCGTGAAGGTGGTCATTCGGAAAAGCGGATTTTGCACTATCAGGATGTGACCGGAGCAGAAATTGAACGTGCTTTGCTTGACAAATGCAGCCAGTGCCCAAATATTGAGATCCTCGAGCACTATTATGCAATAGATGTTTTGACCCAGCACCATCTGGGTTTCAATGTTACGCGCATCATGCCTGATATCGAATGTTATGGAGCTTATCTTTTAAATCTGAAAAATCTAGAAGTAGAAACGCATCTGGCAAAAGTGACAATTCTTGCAACTGGTGGAGCCGGACAGATTTACAGAACGACCACCAATCCTATCATTGCAACCGGTGATGGAATTGCCATGATGTATCGCGCCAAAGGACATGTGGAAAACATGGAATTTGTTCAATTTCATCCAACGGCTTTATACAGGGCCAGTTCCGAGAATCCGGCGTTTTTGATTTCAGAAGCTGTTCGTGGTTTTGGAGGAATTCTAAAAACACAGGATGGCCAGGAATTCATGCAGCGTTACGATGAACGCCTTTCGTTGGCTCCCAGAGACATTGTTGCAAGGGCAATCGACAACGAATTAAAAACGCGAGGTGAAGATTATGTATGTCTGGATTGCAGACATCTCGACGAAACAGAATTTGTGCAACATTTTCCGAATATTTACGAAAAGTGTAAAAGCATCGGAATTCATCCGATGCAACAAATGATTCCGGTCGTTCCCGCCTGTCATTATTTGTGTGGCGGGATCCATGTAGATGCCTATGGCCACAGCAGCATCCGCAATTTATATGCTTGCGGTGAATGCACGAATACAGGTTTACATGGAGCCAATAGGTTAGCCAGCAATTCGCTATTGGAAGCGGCTGTTTTTGGATATCGCATTGCACAAGATCTCGTAGAAAAAATAGATGGATTTCAACTGCGAACAGATATACCAGAATGGGATGCAACGGGAACAGCGCATCCTAAAGAACTTGTATTGATTACACAAAGCATCAAGGAACTCAAAGAGATCATGTCTTATTATGTAGGTATTGTACGCAGCAACGTAAGGATCGAACGTGCATTGAATAGACTGCATTTATTATACAAAGAGACAGAAGACTTATACCATTCTACAACGCTGTCAGCGGCCTTGTGCGAGCTCCGCAACCTGATTACTATCGGTTATCTGGTTACGCGTTCGGCTTCCATGCGAAAAGAAAGCCGGGGCCTGCATTACACTACAGATTATATAGATCAACATGAATTTAAACAATCGACCTTGTTGTAAGCTAAGTCTATAAAAATCATGATATTTAAGAATCCAATTAAGATATAGAAGTAATTATAAAATTCTTGAAAACTAGTTGGATATTGATGAAATAGGCTACATGGTTTTCATGCTTTCTAAAATCAACTCATATTCAAATCCCTTTGCCAGCAAATGCTGAATCACTTTTGATTTATCGCCATAATGTTCCATGTCTCTTTCAAGAAGTTGATGCAGCGTTTGTCGGTATTCATTTTCATCTATCTCCATCATTGCAATTTTAAGGAGGGGTTCAGAAACTTTTTTAGCCTGGAGTCCGGCCCGTATTTTGATTCGACCCCATTGCAGATGGCGGAATTTTCCTCGCGCGTAGGATTTGGCAAATCGCTCTTCGTTTAAAAAACCTTCTTGCAGTAGATGTAAGATAACTTCACCTTCCATTTCTTCATCTGCGCCGAGTTTACGCAATTTTTGCTCGACCTCTGACTGACAGCGATCCTGGTAAGCACAATAGTGCCTGAGTTTAAGAATGAGATTTTCTTTGCTGAGGTACATCAATGAAATTCGTATAAGTAATTTTCCATCTGCTCTTCAATTTTAAGCTCAGGCATATGCAATTTTGCATGGAGTCCGGCCTCAGAAGCCCCTTTTATGTTTTCTACTTTATCGTCTATAAATAAAGTTTCCTTTCCTATGATTCCTGCATCATTTAATACATATTCAAAACATTTTAATTCAGGTTTGCGAAAACCTATTTCAAAAGAATAATAGACTTTATCAAAATAGTGCAATTCAAAATCCAAAATCCCTGTTTGCATCTTAATGTTTTTCCTTACCGCACGTAAATGCGTGATATTTATATTACTGAGGAGATATACCTTGTAATTTTTTCGGATTTGTTTCAGCCACTCAAAGCGATGTGCGGGCATGCCCAACAACATGGCATTCCAGGCTTCATAATAATAACTTCCATCTCTTACATCGCGAGATCTTCTTTGAAGTCTGTTGAAAAATGCTTCTTCTGAAATTTCTCCCCGCTCAAATGGGTGAAGCACCTGTTCAAACAAGTCAGCTGTTTTATGAGGGTCCAGGACTTCTCTGAGTTTACTTTCCGTTAAACTTTCATCCAGGTCGTACAAGACATTTCCGAAGTCGAAGATTAGGTTTTTAATCATTGATTTTTTAAAAATATCTTGGTTTCAATGTTCAATATCCAAAACTAAGAGAATGTTCCTTTTAAGCAATTCAATTTTTTCAGGTGGTAGTTTTCCCATTTTATTAAGGAATCTACGGTTATCAATAGCTCTGATTTGATCTACCAAAATGTCTGAATCTTTCTTAAGCCCGGCTTGTCCTTTTTTAAGATGCACCCTCAAGAGCGTTGCTTTTTCAATCGTATTTGTGGTTAGCGGACAAATTAAAGTAGAGGGATGCTGAACATCATTTAATAAATCTGTTTGAATGACCAGGACGGGCCTTTTTTTACCCGGCTCTGTTCCCAGATTAGGGTTCAGGTCTGCACTCCATATTTCAAACTGACGTATCGACATCATTCAAATCTTCAAATTCTTTCAGAATTTTTGAGGAATTCTTTCTAACGAGCTTCGATTCAAGCTTCATTTTTTTTTCGATCATTAACCGTTGCTGTAGGCGATTATAATAATCAATAGCTTCGTTGATATATCGGTTTCTTGGTTTTTTCAAACTTTCCAGAATTTCTTCTGTTTCTTCGAAAATGGGGTCCTCTAGCTTTAGGGAGATGGTTTTCATAAGACTATTTAACACAAAAGTATATACTTTTAGTATATACTAAATACAAAATTTAGTTTTTTTTCGAATTTTGGTAAATCAATTTGACCGCTAGGCCTCAAAGTGGAATGGGAAGCGTTCTTGTGCATAAGCAGTTTACAATTATAGGTTTTTGTAAAATCACATTTCCTGTAACTATCCCCAAAACAATCCATACTTTAGAATTTTGAGAAATCTGATGTTTCAAACAAGTGAGCAATGAATTTTTAGCTTTGCTTCTATAAACGTCAATAGGATGTAAATTAATACTAATGGACTTGGTATTGGGTCCGAACAGTTATTCATTCTCATTTATGTTAAGCGATTGCGGGAGCATAAGCAAAAAAGGCAATGCATTCATGTAATCTAATGTTTCATATTCTAAACCAATTAGGCTAATATTTTTATAATAGTTTCGATGATTTGAATAATAATTTTTTTCTGATTGTATCAGCCATGCTTGCTGGCCAAGTTTCTCTGCTAAAAACCATTTTTCAAAAAGTCGGGAACATCTGCCATTACCATCATCAAACGGATGTATTTTTACAAACACTAGATGAAGCATGGAGGCAAAGAAAAATACTTCCTGAATATTTAATTCCGTGTTTAATAATATTTCAAGGTCTGCAAATAGTTTATTCAATTCCGTGGTGACTTGAAAGGGCGAAGCAGCCACATATTCTATTCTCCCATCTTGAGCGGTCACATACATATTCCCTGTTCGGATTTTTCCCTGTCTGATTTCCGGTAATATGTTTTTTGTTAAAATTTTATGGGCAAGAAATATGTTTTCAGAATTGCATTTTGCAGTTTTAGCAAATTGGTACGCGTTGTATAAATCATCAATTTTTAGTGTGTAATCAGGTATGAATTCTATTCCGAAACGTTTGTGTTTTATATATGAGTCTAATTCAATATGTTCACCTTCTATCTTGGATGAGTAAACAGCTGATACGGAAGTATAGAAACTGAAAGTTGATATTGAAAGTTCGCTGTCTTCTAATGATTTATATTTTTCAAGAAAAGAAGTTGTGATATTTTCACAATACTGTTCATATAGTTCCGTGGATAAAATATTAAATTTAAATTTATTCATGTTTTGAAAATCCTTCATTTTTACAATGTAATTCATTTAAGATTTAGTTTGAATATTCCACTCATCCGTAATTTTAAATACCTAATAAAGGTATGAGAAATTAATTTATCTAAAGCTTGTAGTATCTGAAACACATTTACATCCCCTTTATAAGGGAAAAACTAAGAACTCAGATCGTGTGAAGGGCTAGAAAAATATAAAAATGTTTTGGAAGAGATGAATTAGAACAGCGATTGGCTTTTCAAATTCATTTTGTACTTTTGCGGCTTCGGTCCCATAGCTCAGTTGGTTAGAGCATCTGACTCATAATCAGAGGGTCCCTGGTTCGAGCCCAGGTGGGACCACCAAAGCAATGTGAGAATGAATGTGAGAGCGTGTTTAGTGTTTTTTGTGGTCGGCTTTTATTCGCCGATTATTGATAATTAGGGAATTATGAGTTTTTCAGAAAAAATTAATGCGGATCTTAAAGAAGCGATGAAAGCACAGGATCAGATTGCCTTGAGAGGTATCAGAGCCATCAAAGCTGCTATTCTTTTAGCCAATACAGATGGTAGTGGTAAAGAACTTGATGATGATCGGGCCACCCAGATTCTGCAGAAATTGGTTAAACAAAGGCGGGAATCTCTCGATATTTATGAGAAACAAGGAAGGGAAGACCTGGCAGTGGTTGAAAGAGAAGAGATTCAAATTATCGAAAGGTATTTGCCCGAGCAAATGTCGCCTGAAGAACTCAGAAAAGTCTTAACTGAAATCATAACAAATTCCGGAGCTGCCGGACCCAAGGATATGGGCAAAGTCATGGGTTTGGCGAGTAAACAGCTCGCAGGAAAAGCAGATGGAAAAAATATTTCCGCTATCGTAAAGGAATTGCTTGGTGCTTAAAGTGCGGCCTTTCAATATGCGCGCACGTCGTTGTGCTGCATGAAATTAATAAAAGCAGTATTGACTACTTTGACACCGCCGGGTGTAGGGTAATTTCCACTGAAATACCAGTCTCCGGTATGGTTGGGACAGGATTTATGCAGTCCTTCCAGAGTTTGGTAAATCACTTCCACCTCGACATCACTATTGGCTGGTTTCAACATCTGTCCGATTTTTTTGGAAATGCTGTGGAAAGAATAGCTGTCGTACAATTCAATCAAATGATTTTTCATTTTTTCAGCCGGCCATTCCTGTTGGGCCAGGCATTTTTCATAGGTTTCTTCTAAAAGATACTCTTTATTGTCATCGTGTAAGAGTTCTACCAGTGCCAGAAAAGCAACAAATTGTCCCATTTGCGACATGTCTATTCCGTAACAGTCCGGATAACGAATTTGCGGAGCAGAAGATAGTATGATTATTTTTTTGGGTTTGAGCGTAGACAAAATATGAACGATGCTATCTCGCAACGTAGTCCCCCTTACAATCGAATCATCCAATGCTACCAAAGTATCCAATCCTGGTCTGATGATCCCATAGGTAACGTCGTAAACATGCGATACCAGTTTTCCCCGGATGTGATCATTCGCGATAAAGGTTCGCATCTTGTCGTCCTTGACGATGAGTTTCTCAATTCTGGGTTTCTGCAATACAATCTGCTTCATTTTTTCAGGAGCTAGCTTTCCATTTCCCGAAATCAGCAAGTTCAATTTATGTTGATTGAGATAATCGTGTAAAGCTTCCCCGAGTCCTACAAAAGCAGTTTCAGAAGTATTTGGAATAAATGTAAAAACAGTATTGTCAAAATCTTCATTAATTGCAGGAAGTAATTCAGTTGCCAAAGCTCTGCCTAAGTTTTTTCTTTCCTGATAAATATCGATGTCATTTCCTCTCGAAAAATAAATGCGTTCAAAAGAGCAGGAGGTCTTTGTTTTGGGTTCGATGCAAAGTTCTTCGCTGACTTTGCCATTAAACTTAATGATGAGTGCATTTCCAGGCTTTATTTCATGGATCTCTTCAGCACCAATTTCGAAAGCAGTTTGCAGCGCAGGTCTTTCAGAGGCTACAGCAACAATGTCTTCGTTTTTATAATAAAATGCCGGACGAATACCATTGGGGTCGCGCAAAACGAAGGCATCTCCGTGCCCGATCATACCGGCGATCACAAATCCACCATCAAATTTTTTCGATGCTTTATTAAGCACATTGCAGATATCCAGATTTTCAAAGATCAACGGATTAATCTGTTGTTGTGTGTAACCTTCAGGTTTATACCAGTCAAATAAATGTTGGACTTCCTCGTCCAAAAAATGGCCGATTTTTTCTAGAACTGTGATGGTGTCTGATTTGATTTTAGGGTACTGGCCAAGCGTAACGAGCTTTTGAAACAATTCTTCTACATTGGTCATGTTGAAATTGCCGGCAAGCACCAAATTGCGGCTTATCCAGTTATTTTCACGAATAAAGGGGTGCACGGTTTCTATGGTATTATCTCCATGAGTGCCATAGCGCAAATGCCCTAAAAGCACTTCTCCCATAAAAGGTTTATTTTGTTTGAGCCAATGTCCATCCTGGATCTGCGATTCATCCAGTCCCTCAAAGTGTTGCATAATTCCTTCAAACAAAGACTGCAGATAATTTGAGGTGTTGCTTCTTCTGCGGGAGATGTATTTTTTTCCAGGTTCAATGTCCAGTTTTATCGTGGCTACTCCGGCCCCGTCCTGTCCCCGATTGCGTTGTTTTTGCATGAGCAAATGCAACTTTTGCAAGCCATAAAAACAGCTTCCATAATGTTTTTGGTAGTAATCTAAAGGTTTAAGCAGTCTGATCAAAGCCAAACCACATTCATGCTTGATAGAATCGCTCATGCTGGCAACTAAGATGCAAAGATACTGCGTTTTTTGGATTCGAGAAGACCTGGTTTATAAGGGCTCAATTTAGTCTTTGGTCTTTTGTTACATTATTTAGATTAAAGTCCATTGGTCAACAAGTTTTCAATTTCCTGCTCTAAGAAAGCCATTTCAATTTCAAGTTGGTCGGCAATTTCATAACATGCATTGTTAAATGGCATATTTTTCTTCAAATAACGAAGAAGGGATAGGTGTAAGCTTTCAGCATCATGCCAGTTGCCAATTTTTTTATTTAGAGTTTTAAGCCATTCATTAAATTCAATGAAGGCCTTATCTTTTTCAAAAAAACCAATAAAATTCATGATTTCTATAATTCTTCGAATAATGATGCGCATATCATGTAAGTTTCTTCTTAATGATTTCTGATGCGTTTTTTTATTCAATTTCTTTAGATTTTTTTGAAATGTCTTATTGAGTTTGAGTAGAAATTGACGCGAAGTTAGTTTCTCAATTTCATGCGAAAATGCAATCTGAAATTTTACCAAATCTGAAGAATTTGATGATTCAAGAAGTTGAATAAATTTCATTTTTGCTTTTTCATGAACACGCTCATTTTTTTGAATAAGATTTATTAAACAAATTTCTGAATTTGCCGAGAGTCTGTGCAATTGCAATTCTGCATTGCGAATAATGCCAGCAGTTTGAAAACATTTATTTAAAAATGCAAAGGTTTTGGCATGCGCATCCTTTTTTCCGGGAAATTGAATGACTATTGAAAAAGTATTGAGTTGTTTAATGGCCAGTCGAAAAAGATGTATGTTTTCGCTATCAGGATTTTTTTGTACGGATTTTAAAGTACGCAACCAATTGCCAGATTCGAGAATCAATTTTTTAAGGAGAGGATCCATGATGGCGAAGGTAAAAAGAAATCATCCCATACCTGATGCATTTATTTGTGAAATATATATTTTAAAATGGCAATTGATGCCATTTTGCCACTTCTCAACCAATGGAATATTAAATTCTTTAATTCGATTTCAGTCCCTGAGCAAATGATAGAATGGTTTATTTTACAAACTTGTTTCAAAGTTAATTCAGCTTTAATTTATTAAATGATACATCCGCAAAATTTTGATTTTCTTTGGGTACTGTAATGATGCATTTAATTGAATAATTTTGAATGTTATTTGAAAGTTTAGGTGGCCGACTTTACCACATTTGCAACTTATAATTTGCAATATTGTTATCTGAATTTACTATGAAAACAACTTACCTTACATCCTGTTTTAGCATTTAAAATGGCCGATATTATCAAACTATTATCAGACGGCGTCATCAACCAGATAGCAGCCGGCGAAGTGATCCAAAGACCTTCTTCTGTGGTTAAGGAGTTGATCGATAATGCATTGGATGCAGGTGCAAGCGAAATAAAAGTACTGATTAGAGATGCCGGCAAATCACTTATCCAAATTCATGATAATGGTTCGGGGATGAGCCCGACGGATGCCAGAATGGCATTCGAGCGGCACGCGACTTCCAAAATTATGTCGGCCGATGATTTGTTTAAGATTCAGACGAAAGGTTTTCGAGGCGAGGCCTTAGCTTCCATAGCTTCTGTCGCTCAAGTTGAACTTAAAACCAAACCTCATGATCACGTAACCGGAACCCGGATCGCCATTTCAGAATCAAAAATAAAAACGCAGGAACCTTGTGCCTGCAATCCAGGTACGCAAATCCAGGTTAAGAATTTATTTTTTAATGTTCCCGCGCGCCGAAAATTTTTGAAATCAGATTCCATTGAATTGAGGCATCTTGTGGATGAATTCATTTTTCAGGCCCTCTCTTTTCCTGAAATTGCATTTACCCTGCAAATTAATGAGGATATTAAATACAAATTGTCGGCATCTAATCTTAAACAACGCATAATAAGTGTATTTGGTAAAAAATACCAGGATGCATTACTGGCTGTTCAACCACAAACTGAAGTTTTAGAAGTAAGCGGGTTTATAGGTAAACCGGAAATTGCCCGGAAGTCCAAAGGTGAGCAATATCTGTTTGTCAATCGCAGGGCTATTCGTAGTCCCTATTTGCAACACGCTGTACAAGCAGCATATGATCAGATACTTCCGGATGATACTTATGCCTTTTATGTACTTTTTTTAAACATTGATCCGGAAAAAATTGATATCAACGTTCACCCGACAAAGAATGAAATTAAATTTGAAGAGGACAAACTTATCTATCAGTTTTTAAAGGCTGCGGTCCGATATAGTTTATCGCAATTTAGCTTTACGCCTTTAATAGATTTTGAGGGTGCCAATCCCGGTATTGACCGGGTTATCACGGGTAGTTTTCAGCATGCATTTTCTGCTGGCGCCATGCCTCCGCAGGATTCGAGCCATAAAGTGAGATGGGACCTTATGGCTTTTCCGGAAGGGCGCGATGAACACGCTGTTCATGCAGAAATTATTGATTCCGGGATCAATGATGTTTCGGATTCCAAAACTTTGGAATTAGATGATCCTCTAAAAGGATTTAAGGCAATCCAGTATTTGAATAGTTACATTATCGTTCAATTAAATACAGGGATTACATTGATCGATCAACATTTGGCAAGTGAACGCATCCTTTTCGAATATTACAAAAATAAAATTCAGTCCAAAGCCAGCCCAACACAACGATTATTATTTCCCCAAACAATCCATCTTACTCGACAGGACGCGAGCTTATTAACAGAAATTCTGGATCCTTTGCGATATGCCGGTTTTGAAATTGAAGGTTTTGGTTCAGATTCTTTTGTGATCCATGGAGTTCCGGCAGAATTAGAAGGGATTGCTACCGAAAATTTAATCGTTGAGCAGATATTGGAAGCTTATAAAAGACATCAGGAAGTTGAGCTGCCTTTATCTGATCACATTGCCCGCTCATTGGCTGCTGCAGGGGCTTTAAAAAGAAACCGGAGTCTTCAGGCAGACGAAATAAACAGCCTCGTCGAACAATTATTTCTATGCGAGATTCCCTATACAAGTCCTGGTGGAAAAAAATGTATCTTTCATATCAGTATTGAAGAACTTCAAAAAAAATTTAGTTAAACCATGTTTCAAATTACAGACGCTGTCAAACACCTGTTGTTTATCAATATCATTCTTTTTTTTGCTTCTTTAAGTTTGATGGCCGATTTCAAACACCAGCTTTATCTCTTTTATCCCGGGAGCCCAATGTTTCAACCCTGGCAGGTGATTACGCATATGTTTATGCACGGAAGTACGAATCACCTTTTGTTTAATATGCTTTCCTTATTTTTCATTGGGCCGTTAATGGAACAAAGTCTTGGGACTAAAAAATTTACAATCTATTATTTGGCTTGCGGATTAGGTGGAGCCATGCTTCATATCTTATCAAAATTTGTGCTTATTCATTTTATGGGATCCGAAGCAGAGATCCATATTCCGGTTGTTGGTGCATCAGGTGCTATCAATGGATTGTTTATAGGATTGGCCTACCTTTATCCCAATCTTCCGATGAGCCTATTGTTTATCCCCATTCCTGTAAAAGCAAAATATCTGGCGATCTTTTTTCTGGCAGGTGATTTGATTTGGGGTTTGAGTGGATATCATACCGGTATTGCACATTATGCGCATTTAGGAGGTGCATTCATGGGATTTTTATTATTGTATTTTTGGCGCGCACGACCATAATCATGTTTGATTCAATCGTTAAAGATATCCGATACAAATTACAAACCGGCGGTTTCTGGATTCGCTGTATTGCTATTTGTGTAGCTGTCTTTTTGCTGCTGAATATTTTGAAAGCTTGGTTTACGTTTAGCAATGATGGACTGGCAGCAGCAACGTATCATGATATTATCTATTCGGTCAGTATTTCATCAGAATGGATTGATAATATTTGGAGGATTTGGGTATGGGTGACCCATATTTTTGTGCATGAGGGTTTCTTTCATTTATTATGGAACATGATGTGGCTTTATTGGTTTGCAGGAATTGTTGAAGATCTCATCGGCATTAGGCATGCGAAATACATTTTTTTTGAGGCGGCTTTGTTTGGAGCTCTGGCATTTATCCTTTCAGCACAATTCATTCCCTGGTATCAGCATATGGAAATACATGCCTATGGAGCTTCCGCTGCGGTTAATGGATTGTTGTTTGCAGCCGCTACTATTTCACCCACTTATAATATACGCTTATTGATTTTTGGCAATGTTCAACTCAAATATCTCGCATTGGTCATCCTCATTTTGGACATTTTGTTTGCAGGACAAACCAGCAACACTGGAGGCCATTTTGCGCATCTGGGTGGTGCTTTGTGGGGTTATTTATATATCGTATTACTTCGTAAAGGATTCGATATGGATATATTGAAATTAAAGGCTTTCCATAAAACAAAGAAAAAACCAAAAATCTTACCCTTTCATAGAAAACCAAAATCTCACACGGATGACAAACCTGCTGAGGATCGTCTCAATCAAATTCTCGATAAAATTCACAAACAGGGGATTCAGACTTTAAGTGATGATGAGAAATCATATCTTGATCACCGAAGTAAAGAATAATACATGTTGCGTTTTTTTTTATCCTTAAATATTGTTTGGTTCATTGTCTGCATTGGTATTTATCTGATGGTCGGATTAGAACCTTCCATATTCTGGATGTTTTCAATTGTTAGTTTGTTTATTCCTGTTGTTTTTCTCATCAACATTATCCTGATTTTGTTTTGGCTACTTTTTAATTGGAAAAATGCATGGTTGCCATTGGTCACCATTGTTTTAGGATGGAATCCCTTGTTACTCATGTTCAGTTTCGGAGAAACATCTGATGCCAATAAATGCCGTAAAGATCCTATAAGCATCATGAGTTACAATGTCTACGGTTTGAAACAATTAAAGGATACTTCTGCTGCAATGATGCAAATGAAAAAAAATAAATTTATTTCATTTATCAGACAACACGATCCCGATATTCTTTGTGTTCAGGAAGATAATTTTTTTGCCGATGAAATTATTAACAATGCTGGTATCTACCCGCACTTTCATTATTTAATTCAACACGGGGCAGCAATATATTCGAAGTTCCCGATTTTAGACAAAGGCCGCATCGATTTTGGAAAGCGAACGAACAGTTGTTTGTGGGTTGATGTTCTGATGCAAGGTAAAACGGTCAGGGTTTATAGCCTTCATCTTCAAAGTAATCAAATCACCAAAGAAGTTACGGCGATTACCACAGATCAGTCAGAGGAAAATGATAAGACCGTCGGAACGATTCGGAGGATGTTGCGTAAGTATAAAAATAGTGCCATCATACGATCAAAACAAGCGCTACTGGTAAAACAAAATGCCATAGATTGTGGCAAGCCCTGTATTATTGCAGGCGATTTTAACGATACGCCTTTCTCACATTGTTATAAAGTATTGGCACAAGATCGCAATGACAGTTTCCTCGAATGTGGCTCGGGCTTGGGTACAACGTATGCTGGCGCATTACCCGGACTAAGAATTGATTATGTTATGGGTGATTTAAAGGAAATTATTTTTTGCTCGCACAGAGTATTACATACTCCATATTCGGACCATCACCCGGTTTTCGCAAAATTTTATGTAAAATAGACCTTGGATGGATTCTCATTTTATAATTTATTCTCCATGGTTTCGCAAGACTAATAAATATTTACAATAAATTCTAATCGCAAATGCAAAATTTAGACAAGGAGTTTTGGGACCTCAGATGGCAACAGGGAACAACAGGATGGGATATAGGTTATGCTTCACCAGCTTTAATAACTTTTATGGAGAGCTATCCCAATAAATCTGCAAAGATTTTAATACCGGGCTGTGGTAATGCCTATGAAGCTGAGGAATTAATAAACATGGGATATACAAATATTGATATTGTCGACATTTCTCCAAAGGCAGTGGCTAATTTAACGGAGAAATTTCGCGGAAAGAATGCTGTACATTCATTATGCTGCGATTTTTTTGAATTGAAGGGTCCTTACGATCTCATCCTCGAACAAACTTTCTTTTGTGCTTTAGACCCAGGCAAACGTAGGCAATACGTGCAGCAATGTCACGACTTATTGAACCCGGAAGGTGTGGTGGCCGGGCTACTTTTTGCCACCGCATTTGCTGCGGATGGTCCGCCATTTGGAGGTGATGCTGATGAATATAGGGAACTATTCAGCGCAAAATTTCAAATCCGAAAACTTGATAATTGTTACAACAGCATTCCCAAGAGAGCCGGAAACGAATTGTTTTTTATATTGGTGAAAATGTAAATGGACAGCATTGATTTTCAGAAAGGACTGATTTTATGAAATAGTAAATTCTTTTGTTATTTTTTTACGAAAAATATCCTGGTTTATTTTCGCAAGCTTAAATTAATAATGTATTGCCTTTTGAACTGGTTAATCGAGCGCGCTTAAAGTGATTCAAAGACATTTAATACTTTTTGTGTGAATGCTTTTCCTAAATCATCGGGGGTACAAGGGCTTGAAACTTTCAATAATAACTGATGCGGATCAAGGCTCCATGATTTGGTGCCACATGAATCTACGATGCCATAACCTTTGTTGAATGCGTAGTAGGCGAATGGAATACAGCTGGATGAAAGTCCTCTTGAAAACGTATATTCGTGATGGAGTAAGCCCATTTGTTCCAATAGCAAAGCAGGCAAATCACTTTGACTAACAATTGTTTGAATAATGGTATCTTTTTGAATGACACCTCCTCCAAACCACATGGGAATATGAAATTTCTCAGGAGTATGGAAAGGATGATTGCCTGGGAACCTGGCACCATGATCGGCAACAATCACAATAAGTAATTCATTCCAAATTGGAAGTTGTTTTAATTGATCCAACATCCTTGTCAGATGTTTGTCTGTATAGTGAGCTGTGTTCAGAAATTGAACTTCCTCACGGATACTTTCCCATTTGGTTTTTTCAGGGACATCATAAGGAGGGTGACTGCTCAGACTCAAACAGATTTTAAAAAACAAGCTAGTGTCAGTTATAATGTCTCCGTAAATTTTTTCAAATAAAATGTGATCATGAACACCCCACTTGGCATTATAACTTGAAGAAGGAAATGCAGACTTATCCAAAATGCGGTCACAACCTGCATTCAAAAAATAACTATTCATGTTTGCGAAACTCACATCTCCGCCATAATAGAACGCAGTGTGATATCCTTCAAATTCCAAATCTGTAAGGATAGATGGTAATTTTAATGTTTTATCGGGATAATGAAGGATAGAAGAAAAGGGTTGTGCCGGAAATCCACTCAGACTTGCAGCAATTCCCATTTCCGTTCGATCTCCGGAAGCATATGCATTTTTAAAGTAAACCCCTGTTTTAAAATTGCGATTGAGCCCGGGAGTGATCTCTGTTTCTTCAAAATTATTATAAATCAAATTGGCAGTGAAACTTTCTAATAGAAACATTAGAATTTTTGGACGCTTCAATGTTAAAAACGAACAGTTGTTAGTATCTCGACCCAGGATATTAGAGGCCAATATTTCATCTGTAGCCTGGGAATTTAAAAGGATAATATCCTGTCTGGTTTTGTTGGACTTTTCGAAGCTGTATAAGAGATTCCAGGGAACATTAAGTGCCGAATGATTGGAAAATGCATGAGTGCTAAAATATACTTTTCCGGGATTCATAGGTATAATTCCAATGCCACCCCTGATAGGTAAAATTAAAAGCGGAATGCAAAGAAAATGAAGCACATACAAGTACTTGTGCGTCGATATTTCGGAAATTGATTTGAATTTTTGAAAGATAAACCAACCGGTTATGAAAAAACAGCAACTTAAGCAGATACCCATGATACTATTGGATGGGGCGATAAAATTACCGGCTTCCCGGAATTGCGTTAAATACATAAAGGCCGTTTTATCTAGTCGATAACCCCATTCGCGGTACAACACTGCATCAGAACCATATAAAAGGGAGATTATTGCTATCAAAAGGATATGATAGTAGTAAACGATCTTATCATATGGGACATAACTCTTTAAGAAAAAAAGAAGGAAAGGAATCAAGATCAAATATCCGGTCATGGATAAATCCATATACAAACCATGAAACATAGCTTTAAAAAAATCAGAGAGACTTATGGTGTAATGGAAAAAGTGCTCAAAGCTTATAAAACATATGCGCAATAGGCTAAACCAAATCAACCAACATAAAAATAAACTTAAAATCCATTTCAGATATCCTGTCATCATATAAAAGAGCGCCCAAAAATACTAATTTTGCTTTAATGGAAGGCAATAGTCTGAGTAGGTGGAAATTGGTTCTGGGAACGGAGGATGAAGCACCAAATAATATTGAACTTACGCAAGAATACAAAGACCTGGAGCATTTGCTACAAATGGTTTATGGAGCAAAGGAAGGTGGCGGATTTGGTAAATCATCTTTAAAAATCAAGAAGTGGTTGGATGGTATCAGGCTGAATTTTCCAACGGAAGTAGTGCAGATCATGCAGAATGATGCGCTTGAACGTCAGGGTGTAAAGGAAATGCTATTGGAACCCGAATTGTTGGAAAAACTTGAACCTTCTATTTCTATGGTTGCTACTATTTTACAATTGCAACATTTGTTGCCCGATAGAACAAAGGCTGCAGCCCGACAAATTGTGCAACATTTGGTGTCTGAAATTGAACAAAAACTGAAGTACAAGCTGATCTTTGCGGTGCAAAAAGCAAAAGTACAGTTGTCAAAACCAATACACCCGACAACCAGCGTAATCGATTGGAATAAAACGATACACAGGAATTTGAAGCATTATCAAAACAATCTGAACTCTATCATTCCTGTGCAATGGTATGGATATAAGAAAGCTACCCGAATCCCAGAAATCTTTATTCTCGTCGATATTTCCGAGTCCATGATTGAAAGCATGGTCTATACTGCAATTGTAGCGTCTGTTTTGGCATCTATAAAAACGGTAGAAACGCAACTTATTTTTTTTAATACGGAGATTTTGGATTTTACAAACAAATATGATGATCCTGTTCAATTGTTGTTTAGCGCTGCGTGTGGAGGGGGCACGGATATTGCCCTGGCGGTGAGGTATGCCGCCCAAAAAATGCGGAATCCTTCAGATTGTTTGTTATTTATGGTAAGCGATTTGTATGAAGGTGGCAACAAACAAGACCTTATTCTGCAGCTCAATGGTTTACTTGATCGTGGAGTTAAGATTTATAGTCTGTTGAGCCTTACAGATAGCGGCACTCCGGAGTATGACCAGATGCTCGCAAAGCAAATCGCTGACTTGGATATTCCATGTTTTGCCTGCTCTCCCGATCAATTTCCGGAACTTTTAACGGAGGCCTTGAGTAAAAATATGAACTGAATCAACTGCTTGTCTCAAATTGATCATTTATAGTAGAGAATAATTAATGATGTAAGGTGGTTGTTTCTACTTTTTCAATTCCGGACAAATGCAATTCAATATGTTTGTCGTGAGCTTTATTCTCGTACTCTCCAATAATTTCAAGAATATCATAATCAATAAAATTACAATCACTGCCATCAATCGTCAATATGCTGTATTCGGGAATGTCGTCTAAAACTTTTCGGAGATTGACTTTATTTAAAAATGTCACATTGGAGTTCAGTTTAATGTAATAAGTTTCTATTCCTCCTTGATGTGTCTTTGTGATTTTATATTCGGCTTTAAAATTTTTCTGCACAATGTAATAAATCGATAAAAGCAAACCAATACATACACCTACTAATAAATTGGTAAGTAGAATCATTACAATGGTCAGTATAAATGGCAGATATTGATTCGAACCTAGTGTAAACATACTTTTATACAATTTTGGTTTCGTCAGGTTATATCCTGTAATCAATAGTATAGCTGCCAATGATGCAAAGGGAATAAGATTTAAAATAAAAGGAATCGTCAAAACTGCGCCTAATAAAAGCAAACCGTGTGTAAAAGCGGATGCTTTTGTTTTTGCCCCTGCATCAATGTTTGCAGCTCCTCTAACCACTACCGCCGTGATGGGAATGGCTCCTAAAAGGCCACAACATATATTGCCGATACCTTGTGCAAATAATTCCCGATTGACCGGAGTGATCCGGTTATGGGCATCCAATTTGTCAAGCGCGTTTATACTTAAAAGGGTTTCCAAAGAAGCCAGTGATCCAATAATGAGCCCGTTTTCCCAAATTTTAAAATTAGAAAAGAGTTGTGAAAAATCCGGAAATGTCATTTCGCTAAAAATATTGGAAGAAATTTCAACCATTTGGCTTGGTTTTAATGGAAGGCCGAAAGTAAAATGAGTTAGCGAAAAACTTAATAAGATACCTAGACATACGATGATAAAAGGAGCGGGAAAACTTTTTATTTTTTTATTGTTTGTAAATTTAATATAGATGAGAATGATTAAAGAAAGGAAAGTAATAAGGATGGTCGAGAAACTTACATGCGCCCAAAAGTTTGAAAGATTTCCCAGAAAGTTATGGGAAGCGAAAACTTCAAGAAATCCACTGGTCCAAAAATCTGGTTGGTCATAGCCCAGAGCTATTGGTATTTGTTTCGATATTAAAATAATACCTATGGCAGCCAGCATACCTTTGATGACAGATGAAGGAAAATAATTAACAATGATTCCAATTTTCAAAGCTGCCAAAAGAATCTGGAACAATCCTGCAATACAAACAGAAAGTAAAAATAATTTATAATCACCCAGGGATGTTATGGCAGCTGCGACAACGGTTGTTAAGCCTGCTGCAGGGCCCGACACTGCAAATGGAGATTTGCTGATCAGGGCTACGATAATACCTCCAATAATTCCGGAAAGAATTCCTGCATAAATAGGTGCATTCGAAGCCAGAGCCACACCCATGCATAATGGAAGTGCAATTAAAAAAACGGAAATACCCGATGAAAGGTCATGTCGCAACCACATGATCCGGTAATATTTAAATGTTCGTTTCATTGGTCATCATTTTGAAGGCTCAATATTGACTTCTTAATTTGAAAAAAACGAATTTGTAGATTCAAGAGTATGCAAGGTATGAAGGCAAATTTTGTGTAGTGCAAAGCAAAATTAAATAATAAGTTAAATGAACATTACAGGACAACCAGGGGTTAATATCAAGTACCGACTTATTATTTTTTTTGGATGGTCAAATTTCTTTCACAGTTACCTTTGTTGCAATCTAAAGTATGGCAATTATCGATTTAAAAGTTCCGGTTATAGGTGAGTCGGTTACCGAAGTCACTCTATCTAGGTGGTTGAAACCAGATGGGAGCTTTGTCTCAATGGATGAAGCAATTTGTGAATTCGATTCAGACAAAGCAACTTTGGAATTTCCTGCAGAGGCAAGTGGAAAACTGATCCATGTGGCAAAAGAAGGAGATGACCTGCCTATTGGAGCTCTGGTTGCACGCATAGATACTTCTTCAAAGATGACCGGGCAAACCGCTCAACAAAAAGAGGTCCTTTCCCAAACTTCAAGTAGCCAATCTGAAATCAGAGAACCCGCCCCGGCTGCTGCTAAACTAATGAGAGAGGCAAACATTACCATTTCTGAAGTCTCTGGCACCGGAAAGGAGGGTCGAATTACCAAAGAAGATGCATTAAAAGCAGTTGCAGACAAAGCAGTTTCGCAAGCTGAGCATGTTAAACAAGTTCAACAACCAATTATTTTTGCAAGTCATGATTCTAATGTATTGAATCGATCAAATCGGCGTGAAAAAATGAGCAGAATGCGACGCACCATATCTAAAAGATTGGTGGAAGCGCGTAATCATACTGCCATGCTCACTACATTTAATGAAGTCGACATGTCTGCCCTTATCGATCTCCGCAAAAAGTACAACGAGGCTTATGAAAAAAAATATGGTATAAAAATCGGTTTTATGTCGCTTTTTGCCAAAGCCTGCAGTCAGGTGTTAATGCAAATGCCTGAAGTCAATGCATTTATTGATGGTGAGGAAATTATCTATCATGATTATGTAGATATTTCAGTGGCCATTTCCACAGATTCGGGTTTGGTAGTACCTCCGATCAGGAATGTTGAATCACTGACGATCCATGCGTTTGAAAAACAATTGAAAATACTGGCAGATAAAGCGAGAACAGCTACGCTTTCATTAGATGAAATGAGCGGAGGCACCTTTACCATTACGAATGGTGGTATTTTTGGATCTTTAATGAGTACCCCTATTTTAAATGAGCCTCAGTCTGCTATTTTGGGTATGCATGCGATCAAAGACAGGCCGGTTGTTGTCAATGGTGAGATCGCAATCAGACCTATGATGTATCTGGCACTTTCATACGATCATCGACTGATCGATGGATCCTCATCTGTTCGTTTTCTGGTGAAGCTGAAAGAATTATTGGAAGATCCGGTAAAGATGTTTTTACATTTGTAGAGACTCGTTTAAAAGCTGACATCATAAAACTAATTTGAAGCATTCCCTGATTGCATTTAACTAATGAGTGTTAGTTTAATTCATAAAATGAAATATGTTGCTTGCAACTTGCAACATTTTATTTTTCTTTGATGTATGGTATCTTCACTTAGAATACATCCTAAGGCAAAAATCAAATGTCGTTGGTTAATGTTTAAGCATTAAAAAATTTATGCTTTATAGGCTATCATCCGAAAATAAATTCCTTTGAGCTTTTCGCATTGACTTTCGCCTACTTTTCCTAAAGATCCTATAAAATTTGATTACATTTGAAATCGATTATGCATTTCAATTACATATTTGCAAGTCCGGGTTGCTTAAGGACCTTTCAGTGGGTGGTACTCTTCTTTAGTTGCATAACTGCGCAAAGCCAAATGAGCTCCATTCCATTCGAGCGCATCACAGAATTACAGGGCCTGCCTTGTCCGGTTCGTAAAATTGTGCAAGACAGTATGGGATTTATTTGGTTGGGAACCAATGAAGGTTTGGCGAAGTATGACGGCAAAAAATTTAAAAGATATCAGAGCATTAGAAATGATGAAAGCTCCCTTTCCAATAATATCGTAAATGATATGATAGTAGATCGCCATAATAGAATATGGGTGGCTACAAATGGAGGATTATGTTATTATGATTACAGTGAAGACAGATTTTTTAGAATTCCATTACCTGACACACTCGAGGCGCTCGATCTTTTCAGAATACACAGTCTCACCATAGACTATCAGAATAGAGTTTGGTTCAGTACTAAAACAAAGGTACATCTGCTTGGCCTCAACGGATCTATACAACGTAGCTTTATAATGGTAGATGACCCTTCCATTAGTTTGAAGTCCATCTATGTCGATACTAACGACCGTTTGTTTGTAGGTACCAATCAAAGTAACGTGTGGATATGGGACATTTGTACAAATGAAAGATATACCATCGAAGTTCATTCTCCGGTTTCGCATTTGCTGGCAAGTTCAACTACTTGCAGGTTTATAAAAAAATTGTCTGCTGATACTTTGTTATTGGGTTCATGGATGGGAGGTTTGAATATGTTAACTCAAAATGCAAAAGGTCATACTGAAATCACCCATTATAAAAATAATTATAGCAAAGATATACGTACCAATATTGTGACAGATATTGGCATATTAAATGACGAAACTTGGTGGGTTGGAACTTATGGAGCTGGCATTTTTTTGTTTCATCCGGGTAAAAGAAATTATTATCAACAAATTCTTCACGATCCTGAAAATGTATTTAGCTTATTAGACGATTATATCAATGATATTCTTATTGATAAAGATGGAATTGTTTGGATTGCAAGTAATGGTGGCCTAAGTAAGTATGACCGGAGTTCACATAGATTCACAACTATTCATATTCCTGTTTCCGGAGATGAACGGTCTATTTACAGAATGCCCTATCAGATCGTGGAAGATTTAACAGACTCCGTAAATCCGTTTTATTTTGTCACCGTGCCGGGTTTGGGCTTGCTAAGATTTTACAAAAATGGGCAAATATTTGAAACAGTTCACACACTTGGTACCCGGCTTAGCTGTGCTTTGAATCAACGAATTTATGAAGTTCATAATATAGGGGATTCTGTATTTGTTCTACAAAACGAGAGTTTGTTGATCTATCATAAAAGTACAGAGCTTTGCAAAATATTTCCATTACCGGTCACTTGTATGTTCAACTCCGCAAGAAAAATGGTTTTGGACCAGCATGGAAATATTTGGATTGCTACGTCATCAGAAGGATTGTTTCAAATATCCAGGGATGGAAAAACATGTGCACAATTTAAATACGACGGCCATTCAAATTATAATGGTATTCAGGACAATACCATTTTATGTCTATTAGTAGATTATGGCGGCAATTTATGGATAGGCTCACAAAACAGCGGACTAAGTAAGTTTGATACCCGACAAAAGACCTTTACTTATTTTAGGCACTCTAAAAGCCAAAGCCATACACTGCCTGATAACAGTATTTTTGATTTGTATGAAGATGCTGATAAAATGTTGTGGGTCGCAACAGAAAATGGTTTGACGCGTATGGATACCCGGTCCTATAAAATGAAAACGTTTACAGGACAGGAAGGGTTGCCAAGCAGTTCTGTCAATTCTATAACGCCAGACGCGGAAGGAAATTTGTGGTTATCTACCAACAAGGGTCTATGTTATTTTAATCATAGGGATGGAAGCTTCCACGTTTATTCTCAGTCTGATGGACTGGCAGGTAATCGAATGGAGGGTGCCGTTTGCCTGAGTAAAGATGGTACCATGTTGTTTTCTTCAAACAGCAAAATCAGCATCAGTAACCCACACAACTCATTAAGAAGAATCAAAGCCCATGAGTTATACATAAGTTCCCTGCAGGTTTATGGAGTTGAAATTCCCTTAAGGCGTAAAGAGGGAATTTTGGAACCTGTTGTAATTGATTATCAACATAATATTTTTTCAGTAGAATTTGTAGCTTTAAATTATGCGAATAGTTCCAAAATGAATTATGCCTATAAACTGGATGGACTACATAAGGAATGGATCTATACGGGTAACAGAACGGATGCACATTTTGCTAATTTGAAGGGTGGTGATTATACTTTGCATATTAAAGCATCAAATTATGATGGTCAATGGTTTGAAAGCCCGGACCTGTTAAAAATTCAGATATTGCCGCCTTTTTGGAAATCAAAATCCTTCACCATTGCTTGGGTTTTACTTTTATTGGCCATTGGTTTGATTTATGTTCGGATTAAAATCTTGGAGAACAAACATATTCAGCAACTTCGTATGAGAATTGCAAGAGACTTGCATGATGAAGTTGGATCCAGTATAAGTGGTATTCATTTGACCAGTCATATGATGATGCAAAATAAATTAGAACCTGAAGTCCAAGGTAAATTTGTCGAAAGAATTCAGGCAGCTTCTAAGTCAGCAATTGACATGATGGGTGAAATTATTTGGTCACTGCAACCGCATAACGATCAGATGGATAAAATGATCGAACGCATGCGAATGTATGCATCTGAATTTCTCGAAGCCGCAGAAATTCCATTTGAATTTAAAGTGGAAAGTCAACCAAGCGGAAGGATATTACCTTTGGATGTTAGAAAAGACTTTTTATTGATATACAAGGAATTGTTAAACAATATGGCGAAGCATTCAAAAGCGAATTTTGCTTCCATAATTATTTCCGTCGTCCAGGATAAAGTCATTCTGAAAATTTCTGACAATGGTGTTGGATTTAATCCGGAAACAGAAAAAAATGGCAATGGGTTGAAAAATATTAGGGAGCGGGTAGCTGCACTACATATGTTATACAAATTAGATTCTGCACCCGGCAAGGGAACCAAAATAGATATATCATGGGATGCACGAATAAAATGAATCACTTTTTAGATAATTACTTTATACCTTTTTGTTAGATTTTGAGGGAGAAACTAAGATGCGAAAATTGAAATTTCATTTGTTGGCCCATATCAAAATATATTTCATCGCTTATTGTTTCATACTTATATTTGAAAAGTAAATGAAAACCGGAATTATCATTTTTGAAGATCATGACTACTTCAGACAAAGTCTCACGGACATTCTTAATATGGTGGATGATTTTGAAGTCTTGGCAGCCTTTGAAAACTGTAATCAAATTGTTGAGCAAGTAAATCAACTCAATCCAACAGTATTATTGATGGATATTTCTATGAATGGTGTTGATGGAATCGAAGGATTAAAAAGAGTGCGCGCCTATCACAAAAATTTGCCGATTATTATGCTGACGGTATTTGAAGATAATGATAATATTCTTGAAGCTATTTGCAACGGAGCGTCGGGTTATTTATTAAAAAGTACACCCTTACAATTCATACCCGATGCCATTAGAGATGTTTTAAATGGAGGAGCTCCAATGACTTCAAGTATTGCAAGAAAAGTGATTCAAGCCTTTCAAAAAACGAATATTAAATCAACAGAGCAGTTTGGCTTGACACAAAGAGAACAACAGGTTCTGGAATTGCTTACAAGCGGACACAGCTATAAAATGATTGCCGATAAATGTAACGTCTCGCTCGAAACAGTGCGATCACATATTAAAAAAATCTACGAAAAATTGCAGGTGCATTCAGCTACAGAAGCAGCTGCAAAGATTTTTGGATCGAATTAATGTAAGATGATTTAAATTTTATTTGCCGCGAAAATTCATTCTTGTTTAATAATGAGAAGAATTAAACAGAATGACTTATGCAGAGGATTTAATGCTTCATAACTTGAAGCCGATTGAACACTTGTTTTAGTTTGAGGTAAGCTAACAAGGATTGCATGGCTACTTTGTAAATTCACATATATATGGGATTGCAAGCAACAATTGCGTGACCAATCTTTGCATCATCATTTAAAAAACAAATTTTATGTACGTCATAAGAGATACTTTCAGACTTAAGTTTGGTATGTTTAAAGAAGCTGCAGCATCGATGCGAAGTGCTGCTCAATCTGGGGTATTTAATCCGGCAGATTTCAAGATGTACGCTGATTTCACAGGAGATTCGTACAGACTAATACTTGAATCCAGATTTGATACATTAAGTGAATATGAAAACAGAATGTTAGGTGAAATGCAAAAGCAGAGCTGGAAAGATTGGTACCAACAGTTTAAACCAAATATAGAATCATCACATCGGGAAATCCTAAGGGAACTTAACTGGGCATAAAATTCTAAATTTTTCAGAGGAATAGCTGTATTGGACTTCGAATTTTGAATTCTTAAATTGATTATTTAATTTTTAAAAAATAGGATTATGAAAAATGTATTTAAATTACTTGCACTTATTTTTATCTTTGGATTAAGTTCTAATTTGTCTGAACTTAAATCGCAGGATGTATTAAAAGCTGCTCCCAATGTATATAAATTATTATCAGATACACTGGGAATGAGACTATTTGAAATAGAGTTTGAGCCTGGAGAAGCAGCTGCATTACATACTCATCCGGATCATGCGGTTTATGTGGTTACAGGTGGAACCCTTGAAGTTGCACATGCAAATGGCCATAAGGAAATTGTAAAATTGGAGAGTGGTATGGGTGTTATTTTTCCGTCTGAATCGCATTCAGCAAAGAATATTGGCAACACATCCATCAAGGCAGTTGTAGTTGAAGTAATGCGCAAGCGATACAGGATTTTAATCATCTTAATCTATTTATATGAAAAATGTGAATTATCTTTTTCTGCTTTTTGTAATTCTGGGGCAAATAAGCTGTGCTCAGAAAAGTGCTGAAACGCTCGATGGAAAAACATTTCAGGTAAGTTCCTGGGAAACCGGAAAACCGGAAAAACAAGACCCTGATGTGCTCGTTTTTGCTAAGGGAACATTTGATTCAGAGGGTTGTCGGCAGTATGGATTTGGTCCTGCTTCTTACACTACCAATGTTTCGAAGGAAGGCACGAATTTTAAATGCACCACGAAAAGTCCTAGCGAAGGAGAGATAGATTTCGAAGGAAGTTTTGCGCAAAACCAGATTCAGGGGAAATTCGTGTGGCGAAAACAAGGACAGGCAGATTTACATTATGAATTTAAGGGAAGTTTGAAAACAAACTAAGAAATACAAGCCAATCACTATCAAAGACCCGAAGAAATTTTATTTTTTTCGGGTCCTTTTATTTGAGCTCCAAAGCCCAAATAAACAAATTGTAAAATAAGATAGCAGAGAAATTCAGAGCAGATAATTTTCTTTAATGGTGACCAACTTCTTCAGATAATTAATAATTCGTATATCAGGATCAGGCTATTGTGATCTTTTTATCCAGGTAAACATCTTGTATGGCATTCAATAATTCTACACCTTCTTTAAGCGGCTTTTGAAAAGCTTTCCTTCCGGATATCAGACCCATTCCACCAGCCCGTTTATTGATCACCGCAGTGATAACTGCTTCCGAAAGATCGCCGGCACCTTTTGATTCTCCACCGCTATTGATCAAACCAACGCGTCCCATATAACAATTGGCTACCTGGTATCTGCACAAGTCAATGGGATGATCGGATGTAAGTTCAGAATATATTTTCGGATTGGTTTTACCGTATGAAGAACCTCCCATATTCAATGCATTGTAACCCCCGTTGTTTGTAGGTAATTTTTGTTTAATGACATCTGCCTGTATGGTCACTCCAAGGTGATTGGCTTGACCGGTAAGGTCGGCTGCTGCATGATAATCAACGCCATCTTTTTTAAATGCCGAATTTCGCAGATAACACCACAATACCGTAAACATACCTAATTGATGTGCGTGCTCGAATGCTTCTGCAATTTCAACGATCTGGCGGCCACTTTCTTCAGATCCAAAATAAATAGTAGCACCTATTCCTGCTGCTCCCATGTTCCATGCATCTTCCACCACACCATACATGAGTTGATCGGCACGGTTAGGAAAAGTTAATAATTCGTTGTGGTTAACTTTAACGATAAAAGGAATTTTATGCGCATACTTACGCGAAACAGAAGCAAGTACGCCATAAGTAGAAGCAACTGCATTACAACCACCTTCAATGGCTAGTTTAACTATATTTTCCGGATCAAAATACTCCGGATTGGGTGCGAACGAAGCACCGGCACTATGTTCGATACCCTGATCTACAGGTAAAATACTCACATAACCCGTCCCGGACAATCTGCCACTGTTGTAAAGCGCAGATAGGTTCCGAAGCGTTTGATTAGATCTGTTGCTGATGGTCCAGATTTTATCAACGCTATCTTTAGCGGGAAGATGCAATGTAGATTTTGGAATCGTTTTACAAACGTGATCAAGGTAAAACGAAGATTGTTTTCCCAATAATTCGAAAATGGAAGTTTTTGGCATATTCAATACGGTATAAAATATTCTTTAGAACGCAGAAAGAGAGAAAATCATTTGAATAAAATCTTGACAAATAATTATTTAGTAACAAACTGACAAGTTGGTAAAAATTATTTCGTAGGATTTTCAATCAAAGCGACTCCATCGGCCATAAATTTCAATTCCTCCAGAGGATCCGTGATTTTCGCTATTTCATCTGCAGATTTCCCTTCATCTTCAGCATAATGTTTCAAATCATCCACAGAAGTGATTTCTTTGAATGCTTTTCCACGTATTACAACTTTGCTACCTGAAAAATCTAAAGGAACAAAAAAGCCATAATCTCTGAATTTTACAAAAAGTCCGGTAGTGTCGCCCGGGTTTTGGCTCAAAACCATCCAGCAACCCTTTTTTTGGCACACGCTTGTTACGTATCCGCTCACAGAGGTCATAATACTGTCATTGCCTGCCAGTGATTGAATCGTTTCATCTACCGTTAAAGCGCTATCGGTAGATATGCTGTCACCGTAATAGGCTAAAGCGTTTGTTTGATTCGATTCTGGTACAGTTTCTGCAGCTTTCTCATTTTTGCAACTTAACAGGGCCAGTAATCCAAGTCCTAATAGATAATGTTTCATTTTAACGAAATATTTAGGATGCAAAGATACTAATACCCTTGAAATTTGTGTTTTCAACTCATCAGCGCTTTTAAAACAGATATTTTATATATTAGCTTTTTATTTAATATAACTTTGGGCCTATAGCATCTGTCTTCTACATAAAATCAGCATATCTATGAAAACGCAATTATTGATCTCCATAGGAGTTTTTTTAAGCCTGGCATTAAATGCCCAGAATTGTATCAGGGGAAATTGCATCAATGGCTTTGGTACCATGGTTTATGCCGATGGTAGTAGGTATACAGGCGAATTTCGTTCGGGTTTGCGCGAAGGAAAAGGTATTTACTATTACTACAATCAAAACAAATATCTGGGTGAATGGAGCAAGGATTTGAGACAGGGTGAGGGTAAGATGGAATTCGCCAATGGCGATGTCTACACGGGGATTTATGAGCAAAATCTCATGCAAGGCCATGGAGTCATGGAATTTGGTAGAGGCGACAAGTACATCGGCCTTTGGTATGCCAACAAACCGAACGGTAAATGGAGCTATTATTTTAAAACAGGAGAACGCTATGAAGGTGACTTTGTAAATGCTTTATTTGAAGGGCAAGGAACCTTGTATTATAAATCAGGAGCTCACTTTACGGGCCAATGGAAAGCCAGTAAAAAACATGGGCTCGGAAATTTTCATGATGCAAATGGGAAGATAGTCTCAGCAGAATGGTCGGCCGACAAAATGATCAAATTACAAGTTGAAGAACAGTCAAAACCTATGGAGCAAGCTGTTGTGACTGCTGCAACTGATCAACAAAAAGATGAAGAACATAAACTCGATCATCAGGAGATCGTTTTGGAAAAACAGCTGCCTATTTCCGAGAAAACAGAAAGCGAAGAAGAAAAATATTTCAACAAAATTTTTGGTTCGACGGTAGATTCCAGCAAAAGTGAAATTGTAACAGATAATTCTGATGTTGACCGTTTTTTTGGTGAGAAACCAAAAGAAAAAAAGGAAGAAACCAAAGTTCAACATGCTGATCAAGTGCCGAGTAGTGAAACAAAGCCTGAAATCAAGCAGGAAATTAAAATTCAGGAAGCTATAGTTCAGGAAAAGCCGATTCAAAAAATAGAAGCCAAAATAGAAATGGAGCCCGAATCGGAATTGCCGGATTGCAATATCAGTTTCTGCGAATCGGGTCGAGGCGTTTTCAAATATGCCGATGGTTCTAAATATGTAGGGGAGTTTGTCGATGGCGAGCCAGTAGGAAAAGGCATTTGTTATTACTCAAATGGTGACCGCTATGAAGGTCAATGGAAAAATCATTCGCCCAACGGCGAAGGCATGATGTATTTTACATCGGGTTTAATTTACGGTGCAGTCTGGGATCATGGTAAAGCTGTGAAAGAATTGAGCAGACGTAAAGAATTTATTTTTGATGCCAATGTAGCTGTGGAACACAGTAAAGAAGTCAAAATCTGGGCAGTAATCATAGGAATTGCACGATATGACCATATGCCCGTTTTAAAATATTCTGATGACGATGCTTATAAAGTCTATGCCTTTTTGAAAAGTCCTGAGGGCGGAGCACTCAAAGATCAACAGGTTCGCGTTTTGATTGATGAAGATGCCAGTCGCAATGCCATTCTCACGGCATTAAATCAGGTTTTTCTAAGAGCCGATGAAAACGACGTAGTGATGTTGTATTACTCCGGTCACGGGCTCGAAGGCACTTTTTTGCCTATCGATTATGACGGCATTCAAAATATTCTCAAGCACGATGAAGTCAAAGACATCATCAATAAAAGTCGCGCTAAAAACAAAATTTGTTTTATCGATGCCTGTCATTCAGGCAGCGTTCTTGCGCAAAAAGGTTCGTTCTCATCATCGCTGATGCATTATTACGAAGATCTGGCGCAAAGTAAAGGCGGCACTGCATTTGTCATGTCCTCTAAAAGCAAAGAATATTCATTAGAAGATGGCGGTTTACGGCAAGGCGTTTTTTCACATTTTTTAATCCGCGGTTTAAAAGGCGATGCAGACGCAGATGGCGATCAAACAATTGTACTTAAAGAGCTTTTCGAATACATCTATAAAAATGTACGCGAATACACTGGAAATGTACAAACTCCAATGATCGCCGGAGATTACGACGAACAAATGCCGGTAGGATTTATCCGGGAATAAGACTAGGTAGTGGAATATGGAGTAAGGATTATAGATTATAGATTTTTAATTGTCATAATAGTCAATAGTCAAGCAGCATTCTTTGGCAAATAAAGTTAATAAAAATAATTTTAAAAAATTTATATTTATTTTGAACTAACATACATTAGTTTGTATTGATTCCTACAAGAAATTAAGCCTACCCATTCCAGCCAATATAGCGCAAACCTATGCCGGCTTCAGCCGGATACAAAGGCGAGAACATAAAAAAGTCTGATTTAAAAACATAAGCCCCAAAACACATAAAATGAACCCTCAACTATGAATAGGAATGGGTTTCAACCCATTCCATACAAGCAGTCAAAAGCTCAAAGTAATATTTTTATAGAAAGTCAAGTTCGGAAAAATAATTTAAAAAAAGTTGTATTTATTTGAACTAACATACATTAGTGCGTGTTGTTTACTAACAGACTAACAGACTAACAGACTAACAGACTAACAGACTAACAGACTAACAGACTAACAGACTAACAGACTAACAGACTAACAGACTAACAGACTAACAGACATCCTTCTTTCATCCTCAAAATTCCAACTTATTTATTTTTACAATTGGCCCGGGGCACAAAGCCTTATGACAATTTTTACATTGGCTGATCAAATTGGAGAAATGCTCTTTCTTCAATTCTGGGCTGCTGTTATTCAGTTGCTTGACTTGTTGCAAATAGGCTTGAGCAAAGGCCTTGTATTCGGCTGAGGCCGCTTTTTCCGGTTCGGTGGCATGGGCGGTTAGAATTTTTTCATGGTCAAAGAATTCCGCTTCGGTTTTACCTGCATTTATCATTTGTTTTAATTCAAAAGTCTCGTCATACATTTCCCGCATTAAAAGCGCAAGTTCGCTGTCGCCATTGGGGTTGATGATTTTTTTGGCTGAAGGATCTGCAGATCTGCAGGTTTTTTCTTTATTGCAGGAGATTAAAAGAAGTAGTAGAAAAATAAGAAATAAACTATATGACTTATTTGTAGACATTAGATGAAAATTTTAGCAAAAGTAAAACTATGTTGGAAAGTTAAACAAATCATGTTTAGTGGGTATTTACTCTTTGCTCTTAACTCTTAACTTTTGGTGATAGCGTATCAAATACTTGATTCTAAACAAATTTAGCTTTTACCTTTTCGCTTTAAGCTCTCACACTCATTCCACCATCCCAACATACTGCTGTAATGAAATGCGATCAATGGTACCTAACACTTGTTCGTTTTCCACAACGAGCAGCAATTCGTTGGCGCTTTGCATATTGTGGAGTGCATTTGTGAGGCTTGTGTCCGGATGAATGCTCAATAGTGATTTATGACTGATGTCTGATATTTTTGATTCTTGATTTTGTTTGTTCGCCTTTTTTATCTGTTGTGCAGAAACCCAACCGCTGTAACTTCCCATAAGATTAATCACCGGAAAATATTGATACGGATAATGTAAAATGAGCTCATGTGCAGTTTTAAGATCCAGATACTCAGTTAATGGCGGAACATCTTTTTTGATAACAAGTTCTTACTGTTTTATTTTTTGAGTGCCGTATCCAAAGCAACAGAACGGTATTCCTGAGAAGCACTTAAGAAAATAAAAACGCCGATTAATGCCAGCGTGTATGCTGAATAATAAAGACCGATGGCTATTAGAACTATACAGATCGCTTGTCCGGCCAGAGAGGCAATACGCGTAGCTTTTAGCCTGCCGAAATTCATAGAAAGTAAAGCCCGCAAAACGCGACCTCCATCCATCGGAAAAGCAGGAATCATGTTGAAGAGAACCAACATGATATTAGAGATCATCAACAAAGGCAAAAATCCCGACCAGTTTCCAAAATGAATGTTTTCCAAAAGATCCAGACTAAAAATATTGATATCCATGTATATACTAAGAAAAATGAAAAGCAACAATGCGATGACAACATTTACCATTGGGCCCATAATGGCTACAATCAATTCCTGGATAGGTTTTTCGGGCATATTGCGCAATCGTGCTACACCGCCAATAGGTAGCAGGATAATATCTTCTGTTTTGATACCATAACGTTGTGCGGTAAGGGCATGCCCAAATTCATGTAAGACCACACAAAAAAACATAGCAAGAATAAAGCAAACTTCAATGACGATCTCTTTGGTAGATGCACCCTCGGAAAGACCGGAACCAATGATATAAATTAGAATCAATAGAAAGGTCCAGTGGATTTTCACGGGAATTTTCGCGAAGGACCCTATATACCAGGCTTTTTCGAACATGGAAAGCATTGTTAGTTGATAGTTGTTAGTTGTTAGTTGATGGTTGCTGGAATGAAGTTTTCAGTTGGTAGTCTTGAAGAAGTTTTCAATTGGCAGTTAACAGATCACAGTAAAGAAGAAGCTAATGTTGATTCGCAATAAATAACGAATTAAAATTCAATAAATATTCAGTATATGTAAACCTAACAAGTGTTAGTTTTGTTACCATAATCCATAATCTCTTCCAAGCTTTAGCCTTCAGCCTTTCCCCTATAATCCTACTCCCCCCACATCGGTTGATACAACTGCCCCTGCAAGATTGCTCTTGATATAACAATGCGCTGTACTTCGGAAGTTCCCTCGTAGATCTGGGTAATTTTAGCATCCCGCATCAGGCGTTCTACATGGTATTCCTTTACAAAGCCATACCCGCCATGAATTTGAACGGCTTCAACCGTGTGTTTCATGGCGACATCAGATGCAAACAATTTTTGCCATGCTGGCAGCTGTTGTAAAATCCATACCCTGATCTTTCCTCCATGCTGCTCTTAGCACCATCAATTTTGCCGCTTCGACTTCAGTGGCCATATCTGCAAGTTTGAATGCAATGGCCTGATGCTGTGCAATGGGTTTGCCAAAAGTTGCCCGTTCTTTGGCATAGTTGATGGCCAACTCATATCACCGGAAGCGATACCTAATGCTTGTGAGGCAATTCCAATGCGGCCACCGGTTAAGGTTTTCATGGCAAATTTGAAACCGTCTCCTGCCGGACCCAGCAAATTTTCTTTGGGTACTTTAACGTCATTATACATGATCGTATGTGTATCTGATGAGCGAATACCCAACTTATCTTCCTTTGCGCCTATGATCACGCCCGGCCATGAAGTTTCTACAATAAAAGTGCAAATACCTCTGCTGCCCTGAGTGGGGTCAGCTTGCGCCATCACGAGATGTGCATTGGAGCTGCCTCCATTGGTGATCCAGTTTTTGGTACCGTTTAATAGATAATGATCGCCACAATCAACAGCCATGGTCTTTTGTGCGGTGGCGTCACTCCCGGCTTCGGGTTCGGAGAGGCAAAAAGCGCCAATCCATTCTCCTGTTGCAAGTTTTGGCAAGTATTTTTGTTTCTGCTCTTCAGTGCCCATTTTTTCGAGTCCCCAACAGACGAGACTATTATTCACAGACATGATGACAGAGCAGGAATTATCAATTTTACTGATTTCGGTCATGGCTAAAACATAGGAAATGGTGTCCATACCGCCTCCGCCATATTCAGGAGAGACCATCATGCCTAAAATCCGAGTTCGGCCATTTCTGGACTTGCTCTTTCGGGTAGATCATTTTAGAATCTCTTTCGATCACACCCGGTAATAATTCCCTGCGGGCAAACTCCCTGGCGGCCTCCTGTACGGCCAATTGTTCCTCAGTTAAGGTAAAATACATATCAATCGATTAAACCGCGAAGATAAAACCAAAGATGCAGAGTTTGTGGGACTGAATAGCAGTCAGGCTTGAACGATATCCCTTTTTTTCACAGGAGTAGTGAGATATATCAAAAAGTAATGAACCCGATTGCATGAAATTTTTCATTTCAGCTGAAATGTTGCCAATTTTTGAAAATATTAAAAAAAAATTACTCACAATTATATGATATTCAATGTATTAGTTCAATAATTCATAAAATGATAATTTAAAATAGCAAAATATCTATAAATTTGTTACTTCAAAATTGCAAAATGAATTATTTGATTGAAAAATCTCAAAGATTGACCAGTAAATTGGATGTTCTGCATCCCAGATATTTATTTAATCAAATTGATTGGACTCAAAGACTAATTGCCATAAAAGGAGCAAGAGGCACTGGTAAGACTATATTATTACTGCAATATTTAAAGAGCTTAAACTTGCCGGAAATATGGCAATCTACATAAGCTTGGATGATTTTTATTTTACTTCGAATTCACTAATGGACTTCGCTCATCACTTTTATTTAAAAGGGGAAAAATACTGGCGATTGATGAAGTGCATAAATATCCAAATTGGTCTCGCGAGTTAAAAATGTTTACGACAGTTATCCGGATTTGAAATTGGTTTTCACCAGTTCCTCAATTTTGGAACTTTACAAGGGAATTGGTGATCTCAGTCGGAGATTAACTAGTTACCAGCTTTATGGACTTTCTTATAGGGAATTTATGCTCATGAATGGAAATATTTCTTTAGAACCAATATCTCTGGAAGACGTACTATATAAACACGAAGAGATCGCTTTAGATTATTCCCGGAAATTAAGGCCATTTGAATATTTTGAGGCCTATCTGAAAATCGGATATTATCCATATCATTTGGAAGGGGAAAAGGTCTATGCCCCAAAATTGCTTCAAGTTATAACGATGATTTTGGAAAATGGTCTGCCTTCTGTTGAGTCCATCGAATATGAAAGTATTTATAAACTAAGAAAACTTTTGTATCATATTTCAGTTTCTGTTCCTTTTAAACCTAATATCAGTAAACTTGCAGAAATTATTCAGACAAACAGAAATGCGTTAATGCATTATTTTAAAATATTGGAAAAAGCGGAACTTATCCATCAGCTATTGCCAATGGGCAGGGATGCCGGTGTCATGCGAAAGGCAGAAAAAATATACCTGCAAAACACAAATGTGATGTATGCTTTGGCCCCTGGACATTGTGAAATAGGACAGGTAAGGCAATGCTTTTTATTAAATCAATTAAAAAATGCCCATCAAGTCAAAGCCGCATTATATGGGGATTTTTTAGTGAATGAAAAATATATTTTAGAAGTTGATGGAAAAAATAAAACAAATAGGCAAATTAAAAATTATCAAAATGCTTTTTTTAGGACCAAATTGAAATCGGCAACAGACAGACGATTCCTATTTGGTTATTTGGTATGTTGTATTAGTAAGATTACTTTTTTGGTAAAATTTAATACTGCAACTCCAGCTCAACAGCCTTCGGAAACAAAATATTATTCTCCAGGTGAATGTGCATGTGCAAATCATCTTCAAAAGTCTTTCAACATAGAAAACGCCACCCGATAGGTTGTGCAAGCATCCGGTGGAGGGTGTAGGCATCGCTAAGTTGTGAGATTTTACGAAAACGATCGCCTTCCACATCGTGTTCGCGATGCATCATTTGGATGGGATTTTCTACAGTTCCAAAAGGAGGTCTTTCAAGTCTTTGATTCTGTTGATTAGCATGAACCATTTGGCGGATGTAAGGAAACAAGATTAATTCTTCCTTTTGCATATGATTGCTCAATTCCAAAGCCGAAGTTTTAAATTCTTTGGTGATTTCATACAATTCCGGGTGATTACTTCCATGTACCTTACAAAGTTTGTCCAGAAATGGAGGAATTGTTTCGATCATTTGTTCAACGTATCGATGATGTTTTTTTCGATGTAATCTGCGAGCAAATCCGGAGACCAGGATTGAAAATCAATGGCTTGTCCTTCGGTTTGTCTGGACACATGATCCAATTGGTGAAGGAGTTCGTTTTCATCAATATTTTTGTTTTTGCAGACTTCATGAACGGTTTTTCCGCCTTTGCAACAAAAGTCAATGCCGTATTTCTGAAATACAGCGGCTGTCCGATAATCCCTGGCTACAAAGGAACCAACAGTAGGCTGAGATGTAATGTCTAATGTGATCATAGCTATCAATTTTTATTTTAAAAATGTTTTGCGCTTTTGAATGTCTTTTGATAAATCCAAGAGACTGGTATGTTCCAACATTTGTCTGAGCTCTTCGCGTAATGCTTTAATCTTAAAATGCAGCGGACAAGGTTTTTTCTCATTACAATGCGCAAAACCCAGTGCGCAGTCCATATATATGGAGTCCCCATCAATGGCTGCCACTATTTCGCTAGCTGGTTTTTGCAGCTTTGATTTTTTTGATCTCAAAACCACCTGTCGGGCCTTTTTGGGAGTCGATGATTTTTGATTTTACAAGTTTTTGTAGAATTTTAGAGGTGAACGAAATCGGTGATTGGATTTCTTCAGCAATCTCCTGTAGCCCTACCCTGGCATTGCCTTCCGATTTCATGGCGATATAAAGGCTGGCTTTTATAGCATATTCGCAAGCTTTGGAGAACATGTTTCTGAATTTTTTACAAAGTTAAACTATATTCTATAATAATGGACATATATGTCCGTTATTATTTTAATTGCAGAATTTTATTAAAAATGTGCATTTCATACTTGAAAACACGAGTTTTTAATGGAAAGGACAAGTCTAAGGGCTGAAACCAACTCCTTTATTTTATATCTAGGCTGTAGAAGTGTGATTTTAATTTTTAAGTAAGGAGAAAGTTATAAATTTATCTTTTGAATTGGCAATTCAAAGTTTAAAATCTGGTATGCTTATTATTAAAAAATTTTCTATCCATGAGAAATTTGATTTCACTCTTATTCATGTTTGTTTTGGTCTGCAATCTCCAAAGTCAAAACGCACAAGCCTGTTCTTCTCCGCAACACAGGCAGTTTGACTTTGGCTTGGGAAATGGGAAGTTTTAAATCCAAAGGGGATTAAGGTGGGTGAAAATGTGATTCAGTATATACAAGACTCTTGCGTCATTCTCGAGAATTGGAAATCAGCCCAGTTAACGGGTACCAGTTATAATTATTACGATCCAACTGAGAAAACATGGAATCAGTTATACCTCGATAATAAAGGCACGATTCTGAAATTAAAAGGAAATTTTGTGATGGGCAAGATGATTTTGGAAAGTGAAACAATCAAAGGAAAAAATTACAATTACAAGAACAAAATCACCTGGCAAGTCTTGGAAAATGGTGCGGTCTCTCAAAAATGGGATATTGTAGATGCAGATGGTAAAATATTAAGTGTGGCTTTTGATGGAATTTATAAACGAATGTAAATTTGGAACTAGTGTCAGTCTTAGCATAAAGTATGGATTGACTTGGTTGGAAGGATTTCAAACATAATGCTTGTGCCAATTATTTAATGGATTTCGCCTATCAATTTATAATACAAATTATTTCGTTTTGAAATTTTAATTATTTTATTTGATGCTCAAGTTGATATCATGAAGCAAGTTGAAATTTTAAAATTTACAACGAACGACATTGGCCGTTTGCAACAAATAAGTCGGCAAACATTTACAGAAACATTTGCATCTGTAAATTCTACAGAGAATATGAAAAAGTATTTGGACGAGGAATTTTCAATAGAGAAACTATTATCTGAGCTAAGTGATGGAAATTCGGAATTTTATTTTGCGACATATGACAAAGATGTTGTAGGGTATCTGAAATTAAACTTTGGCCAGGCACAGACCGAATTGCAATCCGATCTGGGTGTGGAAATAGAAAGGATTTATGTGCTCAGAGAATTTCAGGGTAAAAACTTAGGGCAGGATCTTTTTAACAAAGCTCTTGAAATTGCTGGAAACAAAAATGCAGATTATATTTGGTTGGGAGTTTGGGAAGAAAATCTCAAAGCTATCAAGTTTTATGAGAGAAATGGTTTTCAAACATTTGACAAACACTTATTCAAATTAGGCAGTGAAATGCAGACGGATCTTATGATGAAACTTGCACTCTGAAGAAATAAACCATCAGCATTTGTTAGATAAAGGAGTTAGGAATTGAATTTGAATTTAGAAGTGAAACATTTTGCCGAAACCAATTGAAAAAATTATTGGTGCTTACATTTTTCGATATTTTAAACGAAATTTGAATATCCTGCAATGATGGAAGTAAAGGTATCTTGATTTTTAGTTACTTGGTGGCTATACATTATCCTGTGCCTCAAAATTAAATGAATAGTCGTTAGTGTTCTGTGTACCCTAATTGTTTGGTCTAAATTATTTCATTATTTGTCGATGAAAAGAATTAACTATTCCAAATTCGTCAATGATTGATTAAAGTGACTTAACTTAATTGGGTATTATACGGGCAAAACGGAAATTCTTTTCGGCTTTATTACGCCAATTATGAGTTTGAAACTTGGTATTTTTGCAGAGGTCTGTTTAAGGAGAATAAATACGACATATGACAAGATTAGATTTTCATCATCAAATTTATATTTTAATTTTAGTAGGCTTTTTATTAAATTCTCTTGTAAAGGCCAGCTTAACTCGAACACATCTGAGAAAAAGTTGTATACTTCAAGTCAGAGTCCGGAAATTATAGGAACTCCTCCCACTTTAGTTGCCAAGCCAACTCCAACGAATGACCCTAGTCTTGTAAGTCAGTATATTAGAAGTATTTTTCAGGATTCAAAAGGGAATTATTGGTTTGGGCCTGCCGGTCAAAGTGTAGCAAGATATGATATTAAAACTTTGAAATATTTCTCCAAAGCTGAATTTTTTGAGGACGATCAAAGTTTGGTTAAAGTTGAATTTATAAGTGTACATGCGATTGCTGAAGATAAAATAGGTAATATTTGGTTTGGAACAGACTACGGGGCTATAAAATATGATGGTAAGACTTTTAGAAATTATACTGAAAAAAATGGACTAAGTAATACAAACATTGGTCGGGGAAGTATTCTGGTAGACAAAGCTGGTACAATTTGGATAGGCACGGGGAAAGGTGTATTTAGATATAATCCGGCAGCAGATCGTATTGGTAGCAAATGTTTTTTTCCATTTACTTTGCTTCCACTTATAAATGTTAAAGATATTATGGAAGATAGCAATGGGAATATTTGGTTTGCTTCACAAGATCATGGTGTCTTTCGTTATGATGGCCGAATTACGGGCGAGCAGAAAAATGCCATTGTAAATTTTAATGATATTGAAGGTTTGGGCGATAATTATGCAGGTGGATTGTTAGAGGATAATTTTGGAAATATTTGGTTTACGATGAAGGGAGGAATTTGTCGATATGATGGAAAACAATTTACAAATTTTACTACTAATGACGGATTAGGTGGAAGTGAAGTTTGGGGTATATTTATGGAAAAATCAGGTAACATTTGGATTTCAGCCAGAGGTAGCACTACGAGGTTTGACCCTTCTATTCCAATTTCGAACTCAAATGCATTTTCAGTTTTTACAGAAGCGGATGGGATTAATTGTTGTGTGCAATGCATGTATCAAGACCAGTCAGGTAATATGTGGTGGGGTGCCGGCGCCGGACTCTATCGATTTGATGGCAAGCGCTTTTATCAAGTTAAACAAAAGGGTCCTTGGTCGCGATGAACAAAATAGAAGCTAAAACTTATATAATTAAACAAGAAATGAATAACGCGATCGCATTCTCAAATAAATTGCTATTTCAATCATAAATTCTTCGCAAGTGCATTGCAAAACTCATAAATCGATAAAATCATATATACTTTATAAATCTTTGCCATAATTTTAATGCTTTTCAAATCCAAAAATTAGGAATTTAAGTGATGATCTTCATTCTTATCTCCACAAACATTTTATCTTGCGATTTTCAGACAATTATCAATTTTAGAACCTTACTACAATGTTTTTAAAAACTTATTTTACTCTTGACTTGTGCTTTTAGTATAACATTCTTGTTGGCGCAAGACAAAAAGGAGGCAATGCGGAAGTTAATGCAGACTTATCACGAGTTCAAGATGTTTGATGGAACTGTTTTACTTGGCAGAAAATGGTAAAATCATATACAAGGATGCATTTGATTAGCTAATAGAGAGAATGGAACATTCTTAATACTACGAAACAAAATTTATGCTTGGTTCTATATCTAAGCCATTCACCGCAACTTTAATTTAATTTTAGTGGAGAAAGGATTGTTGAGTTTGGATAAATCTATTGATTCATATTTACCGGAGTTTATGGATAAGCCGGCAGCTAAAGTTACCATTAAACAATTATTGAACCATACTTCTGGATTGCAAAATTATGAAATAATGAAGGATTTTTTTCCTAAACTGAGCCGCCAAAGTTTTAGAAGAGAGGAGTATGTTAAAATTTATAGAGACTCTGCATTGGCATTTTTTACCGGGTACTGATATTTGTATAGCAGTTGGGCTTATTTTACTTTTGGGTTTTATTATTGAAAAAGTTACTGGAAGTCTTATCAAATGCCATGAGAGATGAAATTTTAATAAATAAATATGCATCATTCAGGTTCCTATTCGCATAGAGATATTGTAACTCAAAGAGCTGCAGGTTATGACTATGGTTTAGGAAACTACATTTCGGCCGATTTCAGGGGATCAATCAAACACTATGGGTACAGGCGATCTTTATTCAACTGTAGAAGACCTGTTCCAATTTCATATGGCCATTGCGAATTATAAATTACTAAGTAAATCGCTTACAGAAGAAATGTTAGCCCCCGGAATGAGACCTGCCAGATATGGCTACGGATGGTTTAATCAAAATTTTAAGTATACTCCCACCGATAGTGTTGCAGCAAATTATCATTTAGGTTCAACCGAGGGATTTATATCTTTTATGATTCGAATCCCAGAAACAAATAGTATGGCAGTTATTTTATGCAATAGTGCGCCGACTGATTTTTTGGAATCATTAAGAATATATTGAGGATACTTTACAACAAATCGGTTGTTTTGAAAGAACCTATTCATAAAAAAATGGAGACAATATTATCCCAAAAGACTGCGGATATAGCAGTTGCAGATTACCATATTATGAAATTGGATACTACAAAGTTTTATGCAGACTGGTTGCAAATGTATTATTTGGCGGAAAAATTATTCAATTTAAACAGACACGATGATGCCAGAGTCATTGCAGAAAACAATGTCTTGAATTTCAGATAGATATTTGCTAACATTGGCATTGGCAAATATTTATTCTGCTTTGAATAGAAAAACAGAGGCCCTCAAATTCTATAGGCAGACACTTCAATTAAACCCAGAGAATGAAGAAGCTCATATCAGATTAAAGGAGTTGCAATTAAAATAAATGGAATATCACCATATCAATCGTTCAGCAAGGCTCATCCGCATTTCGATTGTAAGTAAACCAAAGCCTTATTTTCATTAAAATTCTATACCTTAATTCCTGTTCGGGAGAATTCTTCTGGATCCTTTATTTTGCCTTGAAATGGAAGTCTACTTATCAAATTTTAGTTCTATTGTTCTATTACTATACTCATGGGCAGAATAAATACACGCCCATTTGCTATGCGAATTCTAATTAAAGTATTCGCATAGCATCATTCAAAGAATGCCCAATAGAATTTCTGCGGTAATGTGAAATTGTTAATGAATAGCCATCGGTATTCAAAATTTCCCTTTTGTCTAATGCTCAAGGACAAATGGAGATTCATTCTTTTCACCTTCACCTGTTGGTTCCCAACCGCAACCCAGGTATCCGCGTTCAGTTTCATAATAAACTGGTTTTTCGTTTCGAAGAAGATCAGCAATCGCGTTAAATTCTGTTGCTGTATCTAACCATTCGTGGGCGCTCGATTGATTCTCCAGCGTAAGCCAAACTTCGCCCTTGTTGTTTCGGATTCGCCAGTATAGCGAATAGTCAATTACTTTTAACCACATTTGTTTTAATTTATTTAGTGAGGATTAACAGCAGGTATACAGGCCATTTTGCATTTTTTCAAATCAGCTTTTATTTTAGCTACATTTCTGCGGCATTGAGTATAGCATTTTAATTTATCGTCTCTTATTCGTTCCAAACAATTTAGTCTTTCATTTTGTGGTGTATTAGGACCAAGGCAATGCGCTAGACCAATTAACCATGTGCTATCACACTTGTTTTCACAGGAAATCTCTGGTTCCATTGGCGGGTCTGCATTTTCTTCACAGATGGTAATACAACGGTGGTACGAAGAGATTTCATTTCTCACATCATTTCTGTCCACGCAGGAACAAAAAGTCAGCCATGTGAATAAAAAAAGAAAATAAGGAAGAGTTTTACTTTTCATGTTAAATTATTTTAATTGATTAATAATGATGTTATCTAATGAGTTGACAATACTAGCTCTTTGTAAATGATTTTGTAAGATGACCTTCGGCATTGCTGATGCTGATTAAATAAATTCCTGGAATCAACAATTCTGCATTATACTCCACTTGTATTCGGTCAGCAGCAGATTTTATTTTCTTCTGCCAGATCAAATGTCCATTTTGATCATTGATGATGAGTTGTAAGTCTGCAGATTTTTCCATCTGAATGTCAATCGTAAGAATGTCCTTTGCGGGATTTGGAGATAATTGAACTTCTGCTTTTAATTCATTCGTCGAAAAAATTCCTGTAAGCGGGTCACCAACATATGAAAAAGTTTCGTTCCATGATCCTGATCTTTTAATTGACCTTCTCCGGCAAAACCTACTTGTGGACTTATAAATCTTGCTGCATTTAATTCATTAGCTTCTCCTATTTGTAACCAGCTTTTGCCTTTATCTTTAGAAATGTATGTTTTAAAAGGGCCGCCTTCTATAGATTCTGAAATATTAAGAAATAAATAATAGGATTCCGGGATCAGACTAAATGACCAAAAGTAGTGATCAGCTGTTACAAATGGTGCCGTTACATCTGACCAGGTTTTACCGCTATCTTCTGTATAATATAATCTTCCCGTTTGGTTGGGAACTCCCCCATAACAAACACCATGTGAAGCATCGACAAATTTTAGAAATGCGATATCACCTTGTGCAATTTCATCAACAATCCAGTTGTTTCCGCCATCTTCGGATGAGTAGATTCTACCATGAGATGTTCCAAACCAAATGTGATCACCTATTCTTGTTAATTCTCCATTATAACCAATTTCATCTGTAAGGGGCTCTGGGATATTTGATCTTGGAATCCTATTCCAATTTGCACCACCATCTGTTGTTTTATAAATTTCAAAATAAGCATCTGGTGAATTCAAATCCGGAATCGGATCGCCCATGGCAATTCCATTCAAAGTATCTTTAAAAGAAATGGCATCAATAAACGAAGAACCATTTGTAAAGATTGAATTTGCAATTCTAGTCCAGTTGCTACCACTATTTCGCGTTCTGTAAATTAAATTCTGACCAGAACTTAAAGAGGTAAATACCAATGATGGCATGTTCGGCATCAAAGGGATGGATCGTCGAAAGGTAGGGTGCCAGTGTCTCTGAAAGGGGAAACCTGATTGCTTTCCAACTTGAACCCCCATCATTGGTTCTATAACAATAAACATCAGAGTTTCCATAATTGAAACCATTAATGGCTGGATCCCAGAAAAACTCAGTACCTCCTAACCACGCTGTTTGTTTATCGACCAGTTGGTTTTCATAAAGCCAAACTGTATCGTTAGTTTGTGGTATCTGAGAGTTCCATTGTCCAGATATTTCCAATGTAGAGCTTACGAATAATAATAGAATTGTTGTTTTGTAAAAATTTGATTTCATACCCGTTTTTCATATTTATACATTTGGGTATAAAAATCTTAGCAATCTGAATAAATCTTCAGTCAGGAGAAGCCCTTTGACCTATTGAAGCTATACTATAGTTGAGAGATTTTATAGCTACTACTCCATTAACACGAACCCGGCCCAATAATAGGGTTCTAGTCCTTTGTTGTGCAATGATTGCTGAGCAGCAATCAAAGAAGCACGAATGGTCATTTTATGATGAATAAGATTTTTATAAAAAGTTCCATAAGTTCAGATGTTTGCTTATCCGGAACTTGCCACAAGGACATGAGAATGTTCTGCACGCCTGCAATTTTAAACGCTCTTTGCAAACCATACACGCCTTCAGTAGTTCCAATATCGCCTAAACCGGTTTCGCATGCGGACAAAACAACAAGCTTTGTGTTGCTTAAATCCATTTGGCTTATTTCAAACGAAGTAAGGATGCCGTCGTCTTCCGAATTGTGTAAAGGCCCAGCTTTGATCCATGTGTAATTAGCACCAGCCATGATTAAGCCCGAACGAATCATGGGATCTGGTGAGTTCATAAATACAGGTTCGTTTTCAATGGAGCCTTTTTTTATTTTATTGGATGTAATAGGATCGGGAAAGAAAAATCCGTGCGTAGAAATATGGATAATGCCCGGAGAAACCATCCTTTCAGTTGAGCGCCCCAAAGATTTAAAAAATTCTTCACTAGCCAATTTACCATATACACTTGAGGTCTTAATATTATTCTTAGAAGTAATTTCTTGGATCTTATCAATTTCAAACCTTGCACCAGGTAAGATATTCCATTTATTGGCTCTGAATGTTGAATCTACAGTATAAAATGAATGCGATCCTCTGGTCATAAATTCTTGATTCGTAGCTTGATCATGGGATGCTACCAGCTTATTTGTATCTATGTCGAGCTCATATTCAATTCCTCCAATAAACACGCAGTCATTAGATATTGAATCCTTAAAAGTAGGATCACTAACAAGATTGCGTGTGCTTGACATTAATATGAACTGATAATCATTCATCAATAAGTGTTTAGACTTGCTTTGAACGATAGGCCCTAAATTTAAGCGATGTAAAGTCCAACCGGAGAGTAATATATAGTTTTTACCTGGTTCAAAAATGGTTCTAGGGGCTTCCAAATGAAATGCTCTAAACTTTTGCTATTGTTTTCTTCAATGGATTCAGGAACGTACAACTTTGATACGTAGTCCATTCTCTTTTGGGGTCATCTGAAATAATGGCCCGTAATTTCTGTTCCTCACACATAAGTATAAACTCAGGATTTGGAAATTCAGGTCGAATTAAAAGAGCGGCATACCAGAAACTATCCAGTAGCGGAGAATCTTCTCCTATATTCAGTCTTATAAATTCGATGGCGGCTTCACCCGATTTTAATTGCGAATGAACTTGTTTCCAGCTTACCAGGTCTAATAATTTTTCGATTCCTTGAACATGTGAATTTAATTGCCTCTCACAAAAATTTGCAGTTTCTTCTAAATCTGATATTCTTTTTTGTTCACTTAATGGTTTTGAATATTCATTGGCAAGCAAACGTTTGCTTGATTTATATTTTTCAAATAGTTTATGTGCGTTAGTATCGCAGTTGATCAATTTGTTTTTAATGTAGCGTGAATATTGAAGAATGCCACGATATAACAAAGCATCATCATACAATAAACCCGCATAGGATTTGGAATTAAATTCTTTTTCCGATTAATATCGAATTATAGTGTAACATTTTCTGTGTTAGTAAATCGACTTCTGAGTCTGCCATAAATTTGAAAGAATTCAAGAGTTTCTTTTAGTTGCATTGTAACTTAAAAAGAAATATTTACGAGCAGAGTCAGGCTGGTTAATTTTTAAATAATCAGAACAAAGGTTAAAATATATTCCATTCAAAAGATCTGACTCCGGCGAGTACACACCGTTTGCAATATTCAATGCTTCGCGATCTGATTCAAGCGCTTCCGCATACCTGTGATGATTGTATAACCAAACGCTGTTTTGATTTAATGTCATTGCCAACGTATAGTTAGTCGTTTCACTGCTGCGTGCTTTTGTCATGATGTCTTTTGCATAAGACTCCGGTACATTTTCTCCGGTCATGTCGCCCAAACTTATTAAGGCTCCTTTGACGTATGGAAAATTAATTTCCTTGTCTTCTGCAGTTAGCTCATCCGAGTTTAAAATAAACATATACATTTCTTTCGCAGCTGAAAAATTTTTCTGTTCAAGATAAACATTTCCAATATTATAAAGAACTGAGTAGTAATCCCAGTTTTTGGTACCAATGCTTGACTTTGTAGCCGATTTAGCTTCGTATAGATATAACAATGCCTTGTTGAAGTTGCCAATACTTTTGTAGTGAATACCAAGGCCTTTTAAAAGCAACGCATAGGAAGGTCTGGCTTTTAACTTAGGTTCGTTTTGGTATACTTCATAACTTTCCTGAAACAGAGCTTCTGCTTGTTCAAAATCAGCGAACCTGTCTTTCATTAGAAATGCCAATTCTGCAATGCAATCTGCATATATCGATGTATTGGTCTTTTTGAGTGCTCGTAAAATTTGCAAATTCTCGTATAGGTAGTGGATTGCAGAATCAAAATGATTTTGGACGTTGTATAATTTAACCAAGTGATAAACTGTGGTGGCATATTCCATGGAATTTTTCCCAAATACAGCCTCTCTAATGTTAAGACATTCTATACCGTAACTTGTGGCCAGTTCATAGTTTTCTATTTTTGCATTCAGAATTGATAAACTGTATATTGACATGGCTGACTTGGGATGCAACTTTCCATACTTAAGATTTCTTAATTTAAATAGATCCAGCATCAATAATTCTGCTTCTTTAAATCGACCATGATTTGCAAAAAGTTTAGAAAGCTCATCTAAACTGATTTCATAATTTTCCGATAAAGTATCATTATAAAATTTGCTTAATTCAATGGTTTTTTTATACTGTATTATTGCCTCCTCTGAATCCTGAAGTTTGTTCGCAGAGCGAGCAAGGTAATAGTATACTTCCAGATATTTTTGTGAGGTATTACCATAATTTTTAATAATTAATGAATCAACATTTAAAAATATGCCGTGTGCGTTTTTAAAATCATTGGAATTTATATATTCCTTCCCTAAAATTATCATCGAATCCAGCTGCTTTGCTAGAATTTTCTCAGCAGGTTTTTGGCCAAAAACGGTGAATGGAATGATGATAAAAAAAATGTACTTGAAGGAATTCAAAATATTTTAATTTGAAATTTTATTTAATAATGTCTGAGCTTTTTTATCGTACTTTAATTCAGAATTTAAAAGATAAGTCTTTGCCTGTGAAAAATTTCTCTGCTGAATTTCACAAAGAGCAAGATACCAGTAAACTTCTTTAATATAGCGGGTCTGTTGGTTTTTAAGAATTGATTTTAATACTACTTTTGCCTCTTCAATCTGATTTGTAGCCATCATTGCATTGGCTTGTAAAAATCTGAAATTGTCGATTCGTTGTAGTGAAGCATCGAGAGTTTCAAATATTTTTAATGCTTCTTTGTATTGTGCGTCAATATACAATTGCTGAAATAATTCAAAAGGAGTTGGTTCATCTTGTAGGCCTCTTACTTGAGATTGAAGCAGCTCATCGGTAAAAGCACTGAAGTGAACTGCAAACAGCTGATCTGCATTGGAATTTTCATTTTTATTTTTGGTTTGAGCGTATTTGTTTTGTAAGTTTATGGTCGTGTCTTTTAAATTGGCTATTTTTAATTGAAGGCTAGTATCTTGAGAATGTGGAATCAATTGTTGATGTATTTCATGTGGCTGATGATCGGCTTTCAACCATAAAATGACTAACAATATAATACTTGCAATGGCAATCCAAAGTATTATTTTGGTTTTAGAAATTACTTTGTTCTTTTGCTTTGTTCTTTTAATCAGGTGGTCTTTCAGTTCCTTTCTCGAATACACTTTTATGGCTTCGACAGCCTTTTGATATTGTAATACTTCGTTCTTGAAACTTGGATCAGTGTTCATTTTTGTTTCAAATGCAGCACGTTCGTTGGGGTCCATATGACCTGAGAAATATCGATCTATTTGTTCAATATTCATATTATCCGTGCATTTTGTTTTGATTCTATTATTTCTTTGAGTCGTTTGAGATTTCTCGATAAAGTTACACTCACAGCATTTACGGAATTATATTGCATGACTTTCACAATTTCATCAATAGTTTTCCCTTCGATATATCTAAGTTGCAACATCTTTTTACTTTGGGCTGGTAATTCTTCTATGGCATCGAGCATCAGTTGGCGATCTTCCTGATCCGGTTCTTCATAATCGAATGTAAGCATTATGGATTCCGGAATTTCTGCTTGTTCAAAAGTATCGGAGCTTATTTCTTTTATATACTTTTTTTTATTCTTTGAGATATACCTGAAACCAAGCAGGAATAAAAATGTTCGGATGCTACAACTTAATTGAGTTATTTTTCCAGAACGGATTTGCTCGAAAAAGGAAATTACGGTATCCTGCCATGCATCAAGCAGGTCTTCATGTGGTACTGAATTATATTTATAACTCGCAGAATTTAGAAAATCATCCATATATAAATCGTAAATCCGCTCAAACGCTTCCATTTGGCCTGATTTCAGATCTTGGAAAATATCCTGATCTTCCTGTAACTGTGATGTTTTTTTACTCAGAAACCTTATTTATGGTCTCAAATGTCACCATTCTAATTGAAATAAACAACACATTACAAGATTATATTGAATTAAGTTTTCCTTTTTATCTGGCCAAATGTTTATACCTCCTAATAATACAATTTTAACATAAATTCTTAGCAATTCCGTTGAAATTGTTTTTCCACTTTGGTCTTTATTAAAATATTATAAATTTGTATATTTATGAGAGTTTCACCATGGGTTAAAGAAATTAATCTGTATTTTGTATGAAAATATACTATTATAAGTAATGAAGGTGCTGTTTATTTTTTGCCATGTAATGGATGTATACTTATCAGAATTTAATGAAATATAGCTATGCCAGGTAAAAAATTACATACCGAGCACTGTAAAAATTGCAACTACGATTTTAGGATTGACCTGCCTAATATGAAATACTGCCCAAATTGCGGGCAGGAAAATCATAGTCCGAGAATGCCATTCTTTCACTATTTATATGAGCTTATCGAGGGTATTTTCCATTTGGATAATAAAACTTGGCTAACTATAAAGACCTTGTTTTTACACCCTGGAATGATTACAAAAAACTTTATAGAAGACAAGCGAAATCGGTACTCTCCTCCTGTGAGGATGTACATCTGGTGCACAGCGCTCTTCATGTTTAGTTTTTGGCTTTTAATGGATACTATTAGTCACAAATTAGAACCGGTATCCAAAGCCAATAGATCGATGAGTCAGCGATTTGATGATTTGGCGGATACTTCAAGTAGTGCCATCAGAATATTAACCAGTGCATTTTGGCCTACGCTCCCATCGACACCGATACTTAAGCAGAGGGAATTAAAGTACATTCCTGACCATAAAATTAAAGATTGGTTAAAAGAACAAAATTATCCTGCAGATTATTTTCATATTCAATTAATTAAGGCTTACCGTTCACAATGCAATAGTCAACTTACGCTATCTGCATTCACAAAAAAAGTGACAGCCGGGAATAATCTTATTTTCATATTGTTGCTTCCTTTTAATGCATTATTGCTGTTTCCCGTTTTATATAGAAAAAAATTCTTTTATTATGATTCTATGATTTTTACAGTTCATATAAATACCTGGATTCCACTTTTTCAATCTGTGTGGATATGGGTTTTAGCAATAATGTTGGTATGCCTGGATTTACCAGAGCTAATCTTTTTATCTATACCACTTATTAATGCAATCTATTATTTAATTGCATTAAAAAATGCATTTAGCTATAGTTGGACCGCCACAATTGCTCGAGGGTTTCCTGCCTTTATTATTGACACTTTGTATCATTGGATAATTATGTTGTCTTATTCAGCTTGGTTTATGAATTAAATTTAATCACGAAAAGATAGCGAGATTCGATAATGCAGTACTGGTTATTATGTTACAGCATCTGGCAAATCATTTTTGAATATCTTTTATACATACACGGATGAAAGCGAATTATTTGATATTATATTTAGTCTGTAACTTTACAGTAACATTGATTGGACAGCAAACATATGAAATCGAAGGAAGAGTCAATCATATGGGAACGAATGAACCAATACCTTTCGCTACTATTTACAATAAGAGCCTAAAAATTGGAACGATAAGCAATACAGATGGCTATTTTAGAATTTCTATAAATGGATACCGGGATACAGTTCGAATTTCATTTATTGGATTTAAAGATCAAATAATCAATCTTAAGGGTGGTGTAAGTTTTTATTTGATAAATCTTGAAGAGAACTTTCATATGTTGAAAGAAATAACGGTAACACCTAAGGACAACTCTTATTTATTTCAATTGTTGCAGGAATGCAGGAAAAAATCATCTCCGGTTGATATCACCGCAAAATCATATTATGAGTTAAAGAGCTTCATCAACAACAAACAAATTGAGTTTGTAGAAGGCTATTATAATGCGGATATCAAATCGTATCAATTGTCTGGCTTACATTTTAAAACCGGAAGAATTGCATTACAGCCTTATGAAGATCGATTCTTTGTATCCCTGGAAAGTTCGAGAGCAATTTTGCTGTTGGATTTATTTAAAGGAAATGAACAATTTCCTTTAAATCCGCTTGAATTGTCAAAATCTAAATTAAGAAAGAATTTTACTTTGAGTTTGGACAACACTTTTCTTGACGGAGAAGCCGATTCTATTTATGTGATTGAATATTTTCCTAAAGATACGACCGGCAGATTTTTTGAAGGCAAAATTTGGATCAATAAAACAAAAAAGCAATTTATGAAGATAACTTTAAATTGCAGGAATGCCCTTAAACATCCATTTTTACCTTTGTTTCCTTCAGACAAGGTTGCAAATGTTTGTTTTAATATTACGCAATCTTACATATCTGTAAATGATCAGTCTTATTTTAATCACATCGATTTTGTTTACAAATTTGACTATCATAGCAGAATGGGAAACACGGAAGAACAAACTTATTCAATAGTTACCAATACTGTTTTGCATACCTATGATTACAATGATGTTTTTATACTACCTGTTTTTGATTATTCGTTTCAATACATGGATGATTATCGTAAAGTCAATGCAATTCCTTATAATGAATTCTTTTGGAACTATAACAATGAATACCGATTGAATGATAGTCTGAATAAGAATGAACATTTTTTTAAAGATAGCAATTCAATAAATAATAAAGCGCTTTTCAAATCTAATTCTTTTATGAAATTGGGCTTACTGGAACACCCTTATGTGGAATGGTCAAAAGCAAGAATTAAACTTCGCGAAATTCTTCCTGATTCAGTTGAAAACGAACTTTTTAAAAATTTGAGATCTGAACAATTTAAACTTTCTGTTAAAATCTTTTTAGATGTAAATTCGTACAAGGATTCAACAAATGTTATTACTTCTACCATTTTCGACCCATACCATAGTTATTACTACCTTCCTATGGATCAAACAACCCAATGCTTTATTAATATTTATTTTGACTTGTATGAAATCAGGAGACGGGCTTTAATTGAGAAGTTGAAAACGGTAAAAAATGACATTTATTTATTGCGAAAAATATTCATTGCAGAAATAACCGAGTTTGAAATTGAAATGAGAATTTACCTCGAAGCAGTTCAGCGGGGAACTATTGTAGCGGAGTTGAAAAAGTACAATGATTTTGTTTTCAATAACCTGGGAATTGATAATATTGAATTTTTTCAATTATTTAAAAAATAAAACACGCTTAGTTGTATGCTAGTTAATCCTAATTGGAAAAGCTTAAAGTAATCATAGATATTGGAAGCCCTTGGTTTGTTTATATGCTGGATCATGATTTTAAATGTTTGGTTTCTGGTCAATCAAATGATTGTTGATTTACAATGATACAAACTGCTAATATTAAATTTAAGCAAATCTTAAGAATCCATCAAGGTAAGCTTATGGTTAAATGTGAAATATTTGCATTATGAGAATACTAATCGTAGAAGATGAGCAAGGAATAGCAGCTTTTCTAAAGCAGGGCTTGGAGGAGGAGTCTTTTGCTGTTGATGTTGCGTATGATGGAAGGAAAGGCTTGCAGCTTGCTCTTTCAGGTGCGTATGACTTGCTTTTATTGGATTGGATGCTTCCGGGAATGAGCGGAATTGAGATTTGCAGACAATTCAGAAAGGAATTTCTCAAAACACCAATTATTTTTCTTACTGCAAAGGATACTTTGGATGAGACCGTTTTTGGTTTGCAATCAGGAGCTAATGATTACATCAAGAAGCCTTTTCATTTTGAAGAACTTTTAGAAAGGATCAAAGTACAATTGAGGCCCAAAACAGGTGAGCACTCGTTGTTCACGTTGGGGAGAATATCCCTCAATACTGAAACACATCAAGTCTTTAAAGATGAAATGGAAATCAATTTGACTTTAAAAGAATTTGCATTGTTGGAATTTCTGCTTCGCAACAAAGGCAAAGTATGTAGAAGAAGTCGAATTATAGAAAGTGTTTGGGATATACACTTCGACTACAATACCAGTATAATTGATGTTTATATCAATGCACTTAGAAAAAAACTCGCATTATCGGATGAAGAAAATTACATCCAGACCGTTCGGGGAGTGGGATATATCGCTAAAGAAATATGAGCTTAAATTTCAAAAATAGAATTGCTTTTCATTACATGGTGGCAACAGCTATCTTAATGGTGATTGTTTTTGGTACCATATTTTTCATGGTAAAAGCTGCTGTATTTCGAAATTTGGATCGTGATTTATCTTATGAAGCTGAAAAACATACGAAAGAAATAAAAATCAGTGGCGACAGCATCTTTTTTATCAATAAAGCTGAATGGGAGGAAATTGAACATCGTGAAGTACAAGTTAACCCTGTATTTATTCAGCTGATTGATAAACGAGGTGGATTAATGGATAAGTCTCCAAATTTAAAACAGGATATTTTGCCATTTAAAGAATCCGAATTTGGAGGACATTTTAATGCTGCAATCAACGAACGAAAAATTAGACAGGTTCAAATACCAATAGAAAGTAATGGAAAAATAAAAGGGTATATTTTGGCAGCTATGTCCTCTGAATCTTCTTTATCGGTGATATTAAAATTAAGAAATGTTTTGATTGTTTCTTTTTTCATAGTATTAATTGGCTTGTACTTTGTATCGCGTTTTCTTGCAGGCAGAAGCATTATCCCCATTCAGGAAATGACGCATACCATTTCAAGAATCACCAGGAATAATTTAAAAGAACGGGTAAGCTTACCTGAAAACAGGGACGAAATTTATGAACTTTCTTCCAGTTTTAATGCTCTTATAGAACGTATTGAAAACGCACTGATAAGAGAAAAACAGTTTACTTCTGACGCTTCACATGAGCTCAGAACCCCATTGTCTGCCTTGAGAGGTACTTTAGAAGTACTCATTCGTAAACCAAGAAATCAACAGGAATACGAAGAAAAAATCCAATATAGTTTAAAGGAAATTGAGCGAATGACGGTCATATTGGAGCAGCTCCTGCTACTCGCCCGTTTAGAAAAATCAAACAGTATAAATTTTGACGAATGTTTAGCACTTCCAACAGTCATTGATGAATCAATAGCACATTTTAAATCTCAAATTGCTGAGAAAAATCTAAAGATAAATTTTGAACTTAAAATAGCAGATACCTTACGGGTACCTTATTTTTACAGTAAAATTATAATTGATAATATTTTGAGTAATGCGATTAAATATTCTCATTATAATGGTGAGATAAACATCTGCGTGGATATTATGAACAACCGCACGATGTGTTCCATCAAAGATGATGGAATAGGTATTAAGGCAGAGGAACTGGACCAAATTTTTGATAGCTTTTATCGGTCTGATGCATTAAATCACAAGCATATTTCAGGGAATGGTTTAGGGCTTTCTATTGCAAAAAAATGTGCCGATGCCATTCATGCCGAATTAAAAGTAAGCAGTACTTACGGTCAGGGAACGGTGGTGACAATTTTGTTTTAAATAGTTCTGAAATTCATATCATATAAGAACTTTCGGTACAAGGGGAAATACTACAACCCAAGAAAATTGAAATATAATTGAGAAATAATTCAATTTGCAGGTATCGGGAAAATCAATACATACGTATGAGTATTTAGTTATGGGATGCTAACGATGGCATTTTTTAATAACCCAGACATGCAATAGGAGTCGCTGCTTCAAGTAAATATTGAGTGCCCATTATTTTGTGAATTTATTCTGGATTGTTACAATTGTATTGGCTATATCTGCAGATGAATACGTACCCGCGAGATCGCAAACAGAAATGGAGAAATCTGATATTGTTCGGGAAAAGCCGGGACTTGAACGATTGCCAAACCTGAAATTGCAACTACTTTCTGCATTTTATGAGGAGCGATGATTGAAAATGATAACAGACTAGCTCGTACCCAGTGAGCTGACATCTATGATGCTTTAGCATTGCATATTTTGGATGAAATGGGATTAAAGTACCAAGTCAGGCAAGCCATTGCAGGCTGCATGGGCCTTTGGAGCTGCATTTGCCATAGGAGCATTGTTGGAATTATTCGTTAAACTGTTTATGCCTTTTGCCACAATTTGAATTTTATATTTATTTTTTGCCATCTTTTTTCTTATTGTTATAGGAGTTTTGGTTGCGAAAATTGGAGGTACCATTATTTTAAAAACTAAAGTATGAGCTACTTTCTCGGTTGCCGTTGCAATGTGTTTATCGGCATTGGTTGGAGAATTTTTTATAATGAGTTTAGCTTAAATTTGATAATTAAGCCAATCTTAAGAAAGACTTGAGAAAAGCCTTAATTTAACCACTCTACATTTGTTGTGCAATTCTAATTAAGCACAGAAATGTTAGGTAAAATCATTCAGTACAGCATCCATCACAAGTTGATAGTACTTTTATTTTCAGCAGGTATTGTCAGCTTTGGACTGTATTCTCTATTCGAGATTCCAATTGGTGCTGTTCCAGATGTCACTAACAATCAGGTCCAAATTATTACGACTTCCAGAAATCTGGCGACTGAAGATGTTGAGAAATTTCTGACTTATCCGGTGGAATTGGAAATGGCCAACTTGCCTGATGTTAAAGAAATTCGATCCATTTCAAAATTTGGCCTCTCGGTCGTAACGGTTGTTTTTAATGATAAAATAGGTACCTATCTGCCAAGGCAACTTATTGCAGAAAAAATTAAAGCTGCAGAAGAAAAAATACCAGCGGGATTTGGAAAACCATTTATGGGCCCCATCTCTACTGGTCTCGGAGAAATTTACCAATATGTTATTGAAGTAGATTCAGCACACCGAAACGATTATACATTATCGGATGTACGTACCATACAAGATTGGATTGTTAAACGTCAACTTTCAGGGATTCCGGGTGTCGTTGAAGTGAATACCTGGGGTGGTTACCTAAAGCAATATGAAGTTGCTATCAATCCGGAAAAACTTAGAAGTCTGAATATCTCAGTTCCCCAGGCATTTTCTGCATTGGAAAAAAACAATAGTGTAGCAGGTGGAGGGTATATAGAAAAAACGAATCAAACATATTTTATCAGAGGAGAAGGTTTGGTAGGTTCGCTAAAGGATATTGAAAACATCGTCATTGAAAACAGAAATGGAATACCTATTTTAATGAAAGACGTCGCCACAGTTGGATTTGGACATGCAACACGTTTTGGTGCAATAACCGGAAATGGCGAAGGTGAAAAAGTATTGGGTCAGGTGATGATGCTTAAAGGAGCCAACTCAAAAGCCGTAATCGAGGCAGTAAAAGTAAGGGTTGCTCAAATATCTCCCTCGCTTCCTCCGGGAATTCGTATCAATGCATTTTTGGAGAGAAGCGAACTCATCGGTAAAACCAGTTTCACCATTGCCGAGAACCTCATTCTAGGTTGCTTAATCGTAATTTTTGTAGTTGTGCTTTTGCTAGGCAATATTCGTTCCGGATTAGTGGTAGCGTCAGTAATTCCTATGTGTTTGCTCTTTGCATTATCGCTTATGTATGTCTTTGGTGTGGATGCAAATCTTATGAGCCTTGGAGCCATTGACTTTGGAATCATTATAGATGGTGCAGTTATTATAGTAGAATATATTGCATTTAAAATCACAGCAGAACGCAGCCATATATTGGCATTGCCTAAAGATGAAAGACAAGGATTCATTGACAACATAACGCATTTAGGTGCATCAAAAATGATGCACTCTGCAGTTTTTGGCCAGTTAATCATTATTATCGTATTTATCCCAATTCTTTCATTGGTTGGTGTGGAAGGTAAAATGTTCAAGCCCATGGCTTTGGTATTTTGCTTTGCTTTGATAGGAGCAATGATGCTTTGTTTTACCTATGTGCCTGTGATGGCATCATTATTTATGAAACCATCAGATCCTGATCAAAATACGATTTCATCGCGTTTGATAACATACTTCGAAAATAGTTATAAACCTACAATAACATGGGCATTAGAAAATAAAAAAATTGTTTTAGGAATGGCAGGGGTTCTTCTCCTTTCCGTTGCTTTCATTTTTACCCGAATGGGTGGAGAATTTGTACCTACCCTCGATGAAGGTGATTTTGTGATTCAGCCTGTTTTGAAAACAGGAACCTCACTAAGCAAAACAACTGAAGTGACTACCCGAATCGAAACAATTTTGAAGCGATTTCCGGAGGTAGAACAAGTAGTGAGTAGAATTGGAGCTGCAGAAGTACCTACAGACCCAATGTCTATGGAAGAGAGTGATGTAATTATCAAATTAAGACCAAAGGCAGAATGGGTATCTGCTAAAAGCAAAGACGAGCTTGCAGATAAATTCAAAAGCGCCTTGGCAGAAATACCTGGAGTAGATTTTGAATTTACGCAGCCCATTGAAATGAGGTTCAATGAATTGATCACCGGGGTGCGAGCCGATCTGGCTATCAAGATTTTTGGAGAGGATTTGGATATTTTATATAAAAAAGCATTGGAAGTAGAAAAAGCAATTGATGAGATTGATGGAGCTGCTGATATAACTGTTGAAAAAGTTGCAGGACTGCCTCAAATGTCTGTCAAATATGACAGGCAAAAAATTGCAAAATATGGACTCAATGTCGAAGATCTAAACAACATCATTACCATAGGTTTTGCCGGAAAACCAGCCGGTACTATTTTTGAAGGCGAAAAACAATTTGATTTGGTCGTTCGATTTGATGAGCATCATCATAAGGACATTGAAGATATCGAAACAGCTACGATTCAATTGCCAGATGGCAACCAATTGCCTCTAAGTGAATTTGCAAACATTAGCTATTCAAAAGGACCTGCAAAAATCTCAAGAGACAACACCAAAAGAAGAATAGTGGTTGGTGTCAATGTCCGAAACAGAGACCTGGAATCTGTGGTAAAGGATGTTCAAACAGAAATAAATAAAAAAGTCAGGCTCCCCATTGGTTATACCATTGAATATGGAGGTCAATTTGAAAACTTAAGAACTGCCAACGAAAGATTAATGATTGCAGTTCCAATTGCGCTCCTACTCATATTTGTACTGCTCTACTTTGCATTTGATTCAGTCAAGCAAGCCTTGATCATATACAGTGCAATACCTATGTCAGCAATTGGTGGAGTCATACTACTTTACATACGGGATCTACCTTTCAGCATTTCGGCTGGTGTGGGATTCATTGCTCTTTTCGGCATAGCCGTATTAAATGGAATTGTGCTGATTGAAGAATTCAAGGAATTGAAAGCACATGGGATTACGGACATCAACAAACGAATACTTATAGGCACTAAAAACAGATTGAGACCTGTATTGCTTACGGCATCAGCTGCAGCTTTGGGTTTCTTGCCTATGGCCATTTCTACATCAGCCGGTGCTGAAGTTCAGAGACCTTTAGCTACTGTTGTAATTGGTGGATTAATTTCCGCAACGGCACTCACACTTATTGTATTGCCGGTGCTTTATGCTCTGTTTGATAGAAAAGGACATTTCCCAAAAATAAAAGTACCAATGAAGGGCCTATTACTGATATTCATTATTGCAACTCCAATGCTTTGCCATCCTCAGGACACAAAATTATCTTCCAAACAAGCCGTAGAATTAGCATTGAAAAATAATCTTGGCTTGAAAGCTTCCTCCCAAAGAGTTGCCCAAACTAAACTATTAGAGGCAAGTGCAATTGACATTAATAAAACAGAATTTTATTTTAACAAAGACAAGAGTAACATTGCCCCTAATAACTTGCCTCTGAATGTTTGGGGCCTAAGTCAATCCATTCAGTTTCCGACCATTTACAGTGCTCAGCGCAAAGGAATGAAGGCGAAAACACAATTGTCCAATGATCAGTTTGACATTGACAAATACGCTTTAACCAAAGAAGTTTTAAAATCTTATTTCGAAATTGTGTATTGGCAACAAATGCTCAATCACTACCAATTTCTGGATAGTCTATTCACTACTTTCGCGTTTGCTGCGCAGAGAAAGTTTGATCAGGGTGAATCCAATTATCTGGAAAAATTAATAGCAGAGACTAAAAAGAAGGAAGTGTCACTGCAGTTTAATCAAATTAAAGAAAGCATCAAAAAATCATATATTCAATTGAATCAATGGGTTCAATCCAATTCCGGTTTTATGATTATCGATTCAGCAATTGAACGCATGCAATTGAATCCGATTGATTCAATCGGCCAACCGCTTTTAAAATATTTTACGCATGCGAAAAATCTGGTTGATCGGGAGCTTGAATTGGAAAAGCAAAAATTATTGCCTGATCTTAATGTTTCAATATATCAGGGCTCAAATAATGGCATTGGTAGGCAAAACTATTTTGGATTCCAACTTGGAGTAGCCATTCCTTTATGGTTTAGCTCACATAAAGCCAAAATAAGTGCGGCAAAAACAGGTGTTTCCATTTTGAATTCTGAAAATGAAAATTTTAAAAAGCAATTGGAAGCAAAGTATATGGCGCTTCAATCTGATTTACGAAAATATGAAGAAGGACTAACTTACTACGAATCAATAGGAAAGAAACTTTCGCAAGAAACCTTATTCCATGCGGTAAAAGCTTTTCAAAATGGCGAAATTAACTTTTTTCAATATACCCAGCTAATAGAAAATGCCAAATCCATTGAGACAAATTATCTCAATGCATTTTATCAATACAATTTGACTGTTTTGGAAGCCAATTATTTAATGAAAGAACTATGAATAACAATTTTAAGAAACGAATGAAAAATCAGGTTTTTATTTATTTGATTGTGCCTTTATTTTTGATAGGCTCGTCATGTGAAACGAAGAACGAAACCCTAATTTCTAATGTAAAAATACTGGAAACCACAAGTTTAGATACTTATAATCTTACCAAAAATCAATTTCAGTCTTCTCAAATGGTTTTGGGTAGAATGGAAATGACCTCTTTTTATGAGTTGGTTAAAGCTAATGGTAAACTCGATGTACCTCCTGAAAATTGTGCTGAGGTTAGTAGTTATTTTGGAGGTACAGTTAAAGAAATACGACTATTGCCGGGAGAAAGAGTAAAAAAGGGTCAGATACTTTTCACACTTGAAAACCCTGATTATGTGCAAATGCAGCAAGATTTTTTGGAAGCAAAAGGACAGCTCGCATATCTAAACTCAGATTATGAAAGACAAAAAAATCTGGCTCAGGATAATGTAACTTCTCAAAAGAACTTCCTTAAAGCTGAATCTGAATATACAGTGACAAGTGTTAAACTGGAGGCATTGCGTAAGAAATTGTCATTGATGAATATTTCTCCAAATACCCTGACATTAGAAAATATTCGCACAACCGTTGCAGTGTTGTCTCCTATCAATGGGTATGTTACAGAGGTAGCGATTTCAAAAGGAACTTTTTTAAATCAATCAAAGATGGCAATTTCCATTATGGATACAGATCATATACATTTAGAATTAAACATTTTTGAGAAAGACATTTCCAAAATAAATATAGGACAAGTTATTCATTTTAACCTGCAAGATAATAGGAGCGAAGCATATAAAGCTAAAGTACATTTAATTAGTAAAACAGTACATGCGGAAAATCGAACAGTAGGTATTCACGGTCATTTAGTAGACGGACAGCGATCAAACAGGTTTTATCCGGGCATGTATGTGGAAGCTGAAATTTTTATTTCATCATTAGCTAAGATGTCTTTGCCTCAAGATGCTATTGTAGAGATTGATGGGAAGTATTATGTTTTAGTTCTTCAAAATGCTTTGGCAGATGCTTACACTTTCGTAAAAAAAGAAGTTAAAATCGGCTTAACCAATAAAAATCAAGTAGAAGTTTTGAATTTTCAGGATTTTAAAGAAAATGCAAAATTTTTAATAAATGGATCTTTTAACCTTATAACTGAATAATTATGAATAACGCACATTTTCACTTAATTGTCAATCACCTTCCTATAGTGGGTTTGTTGATCGGAATGCTTGTACTCATTTCTGGCCTGGTCTTTAAAAATACGGCAGTTAAACTTATCGCATACGGAATTTTTATCTTCAGTGCCATTTGCTCGATAGTAGCTTTTTATACCGGAGAGGGTGCAGAAGAAGTTATCGAAAAAATGACAGGAATCAGCGAAACACTTATTAACACACATGAGGAATATGCAGAATCATTTTTCGTTCTGACCTTGATATTGGGAAGTATAGCCAGTGTAACTTTTATTGCAGAATTAAGAAAATTTAAACACGTAAAATACCTCATTATTCTATGTTTCTTAGTGGCCATTGCGGATGGAGTGTTGGCAAAATATGTCGGCACAAGTGGCGGTGAAATCAGACACTCAGAGATAAGAAGTGAGGCCAAAATGATTCCAATAGAAATGGATGAAGATTAACTAGATTCAGTCGCTGCGATTTTGTTGAAGCCGGCAAGTTCAAATTTTGATTGGTGTTATTGTGGAAGCAAGAGCAAATCATTTCCCAATGACAGCCACGTGTTTACGTTAGGCTCGCTTGCACAACATCATTTTATTTCAGCTTGGGGGGAATATTATATCTCTATTTTAGAAATGAAAACTCTATTTATGAGATTTATAAAAGCTAACTTTCCGGCAAGAGTTTATTTAGTTTTGGGTTTTTTGAACCTGATTTTATATATGTCAAAAATGAAAATCGCAATTTTAGATGACTACCAAGATGTTATTTCAAAGCTAAAATGTTTTGAAATTTTAAAAGAGCAAAATGTCAAAATTTTGCATCAGCACGAACAGGATCCTGCTAAACTTGCTTTGCGTATTTCAGATTGCGAAATTCTAGTTTTAACAAGAGAGCGAACGAATATTACAGAAGAGCTCTTGATAAGAATGCCGGAACTAAGACTGATAAGTCAAACAGGTAAAATTTCAAATCATATAGATCTAAATTTGTGTACCCAATACAATGTGTCCGTTGCTGAAGGTATGGGTTCGCCGATGGCTCCTGCAGAATTAACATGGGCATTGATGATGAACACGGTTAGAAGAATACCACAGGCCATCGAAGGGATGAAGAATGGTAAATGGCAGATCAACATTGGGACCAGCATTTATGGAAAAACTTTAGGAATCTGGGGATATGGCAAAATTGGTCAAAGAATTGCACAATATGCGAACGTATTTGGTGCCAACGTTTTAGTTTGGGGTAGTGAAAGCTCACGAAGACAAGCCTCTGAAGATGGTTTTCAACAAGCTGAAAGTAAGGACTATTTTTTCAGAAATAGTGACATTATCACTTTACATTTAAGATTGAATGATCAAACGTTTGGAATTGTCAAAGTAGCAGATTTGCAGAAGATGAAGGACCATTCGGCTTTGATCAACACGGCAAGATCCGAATTAATCGAAAAGGATGGATTGCTCAATGTTCTAAAATCAGGTAAGCAAATTTTTGTAGGTGTCGATGTTTATGAGAATGAACCTATCTATGATAGAAATCATGAATTGTTAAATATAAATAATGTAATCTGTACACCCCATTTAGGCTATGTGGAAGAAAACACTTATGAATTATACTTTAGTAAAGCTTTTGAAAATATTGTAAACTATATGAACGGAAATCCAACAAATATTGCGAATCCTGAAACCCTTTACAAAAAGGATACGAGGAGCTAAGATAAAGTCTATATTGAAGAAAATTGGAATTCCGGAGCGCACTTTTGATATATGGAATTTCTTTTTATTGAGTCCTCACAACATACGTTCTAAACTTCAACGGAAGGGACCCGGATGAATAATTTTAATTTCCATAATGCAATTGTTTTGTGATACTATTTTATATTTGACGTTCAAAAACCAGGTATGAATCCTCATCAAATTTCTGACAGGCACGTTACCTATGCTCAATTGATTTGTTTCGCGATTGCGATTATTGCTGTGTTGGGGAATGTAGCATTCCCAAATCAACATATAAGCCATAAAATTATTCAAACAGCTTTTGCCACCGGTTCTATTTTATTGGCCATGAAACTTGCTCGCGAAGGTTGGGACATGGCAGCAGCTGGGTTCACTATATTTGGCATTGCCTGGGGTATTTTGTTTGCTGGTGTGGATTTTTGGTATGAGAAGCCGGGAATGCATATAATTTCCTCAGCAGGCTATTTCTTTTTTCCGGCTTTTATACTCATTTCATTTTACAAACCATTTCCAAAGTGGATTAAAATAGCCACCCTCTGGTGTGCATTTCCATACACGATCAATCTGATATTGTTTAATATGAATCACAATCATAATGTATTGGGAATTTGGGCCGAAATTGGATTTATGTCTTTTCATATAGTATCACTATGTTGGTCGGTTTATTTTTTTAAGCAGTACAAAAAATCAATTGCGGTAAATGAAATTAAAATTGAAGAATAAATCACACTATATAAAATAATTCCTGGATATTGGGCTATTGAAAGCTATATTTAGCTGAGACTAGCCTATATAGCCAATGACATACACGCCATTTTCTAATAAAAAATTTAGCTGTGAGATGAGGACAATGTTATTATGCGATTAATAAATCTCGTTTATGCAGCTTCAGCTTTTCTCATTTCTTAAAATTCACTTTAACTCAAAGTTAAGTTGTAATTAAGAAAATAATTGTTTAGTTTTAATTTGAATATATGTGTGAATAGATTTCAATTCATTTTGAACCTATATACTTATCTCTAGGATTGATGCATGCCTATTGGCCTCAAAGTATTAATCTGATAAAAACCATAAAGCAACAAAGATGTATTATTTTTGATAAATATTTGTGGTGGGCTTTAATTACCCTATTACATGTCCTCCCAGTTAACAAGAAATGCAAAAGTATGTACCTGAACATTAAATGGGGATCATTCTTGTCCAGTGTAATTTTCTCAATTTTGGAAACAGATGCGCAATCCTTAAAAAAGATTGTCTTGGATGAAAATGATTTTTACAGCGGATATTATTTGGTTGCAGAACCGGAAAATTTGAATGCCATTTTAGGTGCCTTGGTTCTTATAGCTGGATTTGGACAAATTCCGGAAGACTCACCAAATGAAACGAAATTGCATAAAGTTGCACACGCAAATAATATTTTAAGCATTTTTTGGGCAGGTGGAAACAAATTGTATGCAGACTCTATAACGCAATTAAAATTATCTGCAGTACTCAATGATGTTATAAAGCGATACCATGTCAGTCCGAATAACTTTGTATTAGGCGGATATTCTGCCGGGGGAATGCTCGCGTTGAGGTATGTAGAACTTTGTAATGAGTTTCCGGAAAAGTTTCCCATCCAAGCTCGGGGTATTTTTACAGTAGATTCTCCCATTGACATCTTTACCATCTATGAGCAATTGGAGGAATCTGCAAAAAATAAGTACTCTGAAATGGCAGTGGAAGAAGCAGAAAGAGCCATACGCCACATTAAAAATGATTATGGTGTTCCAATTGAAAATATCTCAACATATGCGAAACTTACTGCATTTAGTATGAACAAAGCATATGGTCAGAACGAAAAGTTTTTATTAAATACTGCAGTTCGAACCTATCATGATGTGGATATTGCCTGGCGAATTAAAAATCGAAATCAAACCGTTCGGAGATCAAATTATGAAGTTACGGCTGAACTCATTAACCGACTTAATCTTATGGGTAATCAGAAAGCTGAGTTCATGCAGTCTTTTCAAACGGGCTATCGCTCCAACGGACAACGGCATCCGCATTCATGGTCCATCGTAAATGAAGTTGAATGTATTCAATGGATGAAAGAATTGATGAAATAATACTGGGCGCATCACGAATATATACTTTTATAAGTTCAAAAATAAATGGACTTTTTCTGTCGAAAATTCGCCAAAACTCAAAATTATACGTATTTTTACATAAAATATACGTGTGATGACCACCAAGTTAACATTAACAGTAGAAAAAAGCGTGATTGAGAAAGCTAAAAAATACGCTAAGGAGACCGATCGGAGCTTATCTAAACTCATTGAGAGTTATCTGGAAAGCTTGATTCAGGATAAGGAGTCTCGTGGTAAAATTTCACCTAAACTAAAGAAATTGGTAGGTAGTGTAAAATTGCCTAAAAATTTTAACGAAAATAAGATTTTGGAATCCTACTATAAGGAAAAGCACCAATGAAGAACATATTTGTGGATACAAACATTATTCTGGACTTATTGGCGGACCGAACGCCTCATAGCAAATTTGCTATAGCTCTTTTTGGAATTGCCGAAAGTCAAAAAATAAAGCTTTACGCTTCTTCTCATTCCATTGCGACTACTAACTTTCTACTTAAAAAACATATTGATGATAAAAAATTGAGATCTATTTTACTTGATTTAACGGAATTTTTGACAATTATTCCTATAGATGGTCATACCATAATTCGCGGATTAAAATCTAGATTTAAAGATTTTGAAGACGCACTGCAAATTCTAGCAGCTGCTTCGATTGACAAAATGGATTGTATTGTGACCAGAAATCTTAAAGACTTCAAGGGTTCTGAGATTGCTGTTTTTTCACCAGACGAAATACTAAAAAAGCTTTGAGGAATGAATCTTAGAACTTCGTAAAACATTACTTTTTATGGATTTTGAAATCAATGAAATTTAATACTTATTCAACTGGGGCAGCCATTGAGCGGTGATATAGACATATTTCGAAAAATTGAATAAAATGAAATAATTTTGCCCATAAAATTTGAAATATATGCCAAATAATACTGTAAATCTGCACCGGGTTTTTGCAGCACCCATCGAAAAAGTATTTAAAGCATTCACAGATGCTGATGCGATGGCTTCCTGGCTTCCACCTTATGGCTTTGTTTGTAAAGTTCATAGTATGGAAGTAAAAATAGGAGGTTCATACAAAATGTCTTTTATCAATTTTACAACGGGGAAAAGTCTTTCATTTGGCGGTGAATATTTGGAAATAATTCCCAATGAAGTATTAAAATACACAGACCAATTTGACGACCCCAATTTGCCGGGACAAATGATTACCACCATACAATTCAAAACTGTTTTATGTGGGACAGAACTATTGGCAACTCAAGAAGGAATACCTGATTCCATTCCAATAGAAATGTGTTATTTGGGTTGGCAGGAATCCTTAGACAAATTAAAGCGTTTGGTTGAACCTAATATCCCGGATGCTTAAAACTTAATTCATAACTTATAAAACAAATCAAATGGCACAGATCAATCCTTACATTCACTTTAACGGAAATGCAGAAGAAGCTTTTACATATTATAAATCAGTTTTCGGTGGCGAATTCGCAATGGTAGTTCGTTTTAAAGATATGCCTGGCGATCCAGACAATCCGATGCCGGAAATTGATGCCAATAGTATTATGCATATTGCTTTGCCTATTGGAAAATCAAGTGTTTTGATGGCAAGTGATGTTCCACCTTTTATGGGACAGGTCAATGAAAATGAAAACAGAAGTAAAATTTCAATTTCGGCTGAAAGCAAAGAAGAAGCCGACAAACTATTTAACGGACTTTCTGCAGGTGGTAAAATAGAAATGCCTATCGCCGACAGCCCCTGGGGTTCTTATTTTGGGATGTTCAGAGACAAATATGGGATTGAATGGATGGTGGATTACGATGCAAGGTATAATGGAGAAATTTGAGGTTCAAATTAATTCTCGTTTTGTAAATGGATAATTGTAGTGAATTGGTTTCAAATTATACTTCGTTAATACTTACATTGCCATCAAATAAGTGCAATATTGCATAATATATATTTGCTCTCAGTTATAATAAATTGTGAAATTAAGTATTCAAATCTTTGCTCTGCTTCTATCATTCAAGCTGATAAGCTCGTGTAATGGGCAAGTCAAAACTGGCGTACAGAAAAGAGTTGCACATGAACAAGATAAAAATACAAACGGACAGTTAAAAATAACAAGGACTTTAGGAATAGCCTCTGGCAATTTAATTTGCAATTTACAAGATAAAGCTGGCAATATTTGGTTTAGTACAAGCGGCGAAGGAGTTTATCGTTACGATGGAATATCATTTACAAACTTTACAACACGGGATGGACTGAGTGATAATGATGTAAATGAAATTATAGAGGATAAAACAGGCCATATTTTGTTTGGCACTAAAAGAGGCATCTGCAAGTTCGATGGCAAATACTTTTCTAATTATTCGGAGAACTTTGATGCGAGTAGAAAATCCATTTCAAGCATTCTTGAAGATAGTAATGGAAATCTTTGGTTTGGTGTATGGGGTGAGGGAGTTTATCGTTACGATGGAAAAATATTTGATAACTTTCTGAACAGCAATGTCCCTGATAGAACCTTACCTTTATTTCCGCAGAATGATAAGCCAACTTTTAATCTTGGCAATAAAGACCAACTTATTTTGGATATTTTGGAAGACAAACTAGGGAATATTTGGTTCAGTTCTTGGAATGGTGGTGGTGTGTGGCGATATGATGGGAAATCATTTAAAAACTATCTTCCTTCTGCCGATTATTATCTGCGGAATGAAGACGGTCGTTCTGGTGATAAAAAAAACCAAACATTTGAGGGCGCATCTTTCAACAAAGCTGCACAGGACAGGATTGCGGATGATATGATATTTTCTATACTGGAAGACAGCGCAGGAAATCTTTGGTTCGCTACTAGAAGACACGGAGCCTGCCGCTATGATGGAATATCTTTTACAAGTTTTAGAGAAAATGAAGGCTTTGTAAGTTATGGAATATATTCAATTCTTGAGGATAAAAGGGGAAATTTGTGGTTTTCTACGGAAAAGAATGGCGTGTACTGTTATGATGGAAAAAGTTTCAAAAATTATACGACAGCAGACGGCCTGGTCTCCAATTCCGTTTTTAGTATTTTAGAGGATATAAGCGGAAATCTTTGGTTTGGCACAAGAGGTTTTGGCTTAAGCCGTTACGATGGAAAAACCTTTACTACTTTTTCCGAGTAGATATTTAAGCAAAGCGGTGAGTGTGTGTTAATGCACGTCTAATATATTTGTTGAAATATTTTGCCCCCTGGTTGTGAATTGCTTTCAATTTGTTCTTTGATTATATTTTACAACAGTATTTCGTTTATAAAAATTTAATGGGCAGGCACAAAAATAATTAGAACAAAAAAAGTAATATCTTCGCTAAGTGAAACAAAGAATATATATAGATACTTCAATAGTAGGTGGTTATTTTGATTTGGAATTTGAGAATGCTACAAGGTCCTTATTTAAAAGACTAGAAAATTCTGAAATTATCTTTATCCTCTCTGATTTATTATTCGTAGAATTATTGGATGCCCCCTCACACGTTCAAACACTATAACAAAAATACCCTAGTGAATTTTTCGAAAGAATTGAAATAAACGAGGAAGCAATTGAATTGGCAAACAAATATATTGAAGAGAAGGTAGTTGGATTAACAAGCATTGAAGATTGCAGACACATTGTGTTAGCTTCTATTTTTAAGGTTGATGTCTTGGCAAGTTGGAATTTCAAGCACATAGTTAACCTACAAAGAATAAAAGGTTATAACTCTGTGAACTTAAAAAATGGTTATGCGTTATTAGAAATAAGAAGTCCAAACGATTTAATGAATTATGGAAACTAATAAAATTGAAAAAACATTCGATTCTGTAAAGATGATGCGGGAAATTAGAGACAAAATAAGCAAAGAAACTGCCAATATGTCTTTTAAGGAATTGAAGAAATATATTCAAGAAAAATTAGATACTAAGTTAGCATCTCCACTTAGCAAGTAATGTGCCTGTCCATAACATTTTCCTTGCGATCATGCCGTCAAATAAAGGAAGTTTTCACTTTTGGCATTTAACGCCTACCTTCCAGCCGTTCGTTGTGAATCGCTTTCAATTTGTTCTTTGACTATATTTTATAATAGTATTTCGATTGTAAAGGAATTTATACCGCATTCTAAAAATTGATAATTTGTGCTAACTTTGAAAAATATGCCAGAAATTTCAAGGTTTTATGGACTTGTAATTATGATGTTCTTTAACGAGCATAATCCCCCTCATTTTCATGTAACTTATGGAAATTACAAGGCTATTGTTGATATTAATGACGAAGTAATTATAGGTTTTATGCCAAAACGTGCCCTAAAAATTTTATTCGAGTGGATGGAAATACATAAAGAAGAGTTAATTTTGAATTGGGAAAAATGTCAGAATGGAATTAGTCCGGATAAAATTGAACCATTGAAATAAATATTATGGAATTAATTTGGTTGATAAAAGTGGAGTATGTGGAAGATTATAAGCTTAAATTATTCTTTAATGATAATACAATTGGCATTGTTGACTTAAGAGCTTCATTTCATGGGCCAATTTTTGAACCGCTTAAAGAAATCGAATATTTTAGAAAATTCAAATTAAATAGCTGGACAGTCGAATGGCCTAACGGGGCAGACTTTTCACCTGAGTTTTTGCACTCACTCGCAGTACAAAATAAAGTTGAACTTGTAAATAAATGAACGCGGAATAAAATGGCATAGGCTCTACATCGGATCTTGTGAATTGCTTTCAATTTGTTCTTTGACTATATTTGCTACAACTTGGCAAAGACTGAGGCAGATTATTATATAGTTGTGAATTGCTTTCAATTTGTTCTTTGACTATATTTGCTGCAACTAGCCTTCCAATTCAAATACAGTCGTTTGCGTTAAATAAGCATTTTAGCAAAGGCAATCTGGCCTTTTATCATGTAATAGTTTATCATTAAAAATCCATTTATTTTTGTACCAAATATTATCACAAACATAATTCCGTTATCCTATAAGATATGAATAAAACCACCCATAAAATTTTTATTTCTACTTTGGTCGGTATCAATGTTTTAGTACTTTTTTGGCTGATCTATAAGGGCTATTCTTATTACCAAACGCCGGTCGTCGAGCGGTTTTATCACGATGATCATGCGATGCTCAAACCCAGTGGACCCTTCGGGCATGGATATGGGATTATTGGTACTTTGTTGATTTTGATTGGAGTATTTTCATACATCGCCCGTAAAAAGGTGAAAGCCTTGGCCGGCTTGGGCAGGCTTAAATATTGGTTGGAATTTCATATCTTTTTGTGTTCGCTGGGTCCTATGCTGGTTTTGTTTCATACAGCCTTTAAATTCGGCGGATTGGTATCTATTAGTTTTTGGAGTATGGTTGCAGTGGTGGCTAGTGGTGTAATAGGCAGATTCATATACATCCAAATCCCCAGGACCATCGAGGGTAGAGAACTGAGTCTTGCAGAAGCTAATGCGCTTAAATTAAATATGTCTGAAATATTAAATGAACAATTTCATATCCATGAGAACCATATCCAATTATTGACAGGTTCTTTGAGAGGAAAGGGAAATTATTCTGAAAGCTCACTTTGGGAGAGATGGTTCTTGAAATTTAAAGATGATAGGAATAAATTAAAAGAAATTGGAAACGTATTGCGCAACTTAAGTGTTCAAAGAAGTGAACACTATAAAATCATCAATTTGTTTAAAAAAGAAATTTCACTAAATAATAAGATTGACCGTTTACATACAATGCAACGATTGTTCCGCTACTGGCACGTAGCGCATTTGCCTTTTGCATTTATCATGCTCATCATCATGGTCGTCCATGTTGTGATCACTTTAATGTTTGGATACCGATGGATATTTTGATCACAGATCTTTTTATTGAAAAGCTCATCATTTACGGAAGTGTTTTCGGACTTTGTATTCTGGTCGTTTCCATTTATTTGCTCAAACAAAAAAAGACAACAGCAAAGTACAAGGCCAAAATAGCCAAAGCAAAAGAAGAAGGTGTCTTCGAACCGGTTTCTTTACATCCGGTCATTGATACGACCACATGCATCAAAAGCGGAGCATGTATTGAAGCCTGCCCGGAAAAGGATATTCTCGGTATCGTCAATGGAAGAGCAACTTTAGTCAATGCTTCCAATTGCGTAGGACATGGGGCCTGCTTTCACGCCTGCCCCGTAGAAGCTATCACGCTGGTGATCGGAACAGAAAAGAGAGGGGTTGATTTACCTCATGTGCACCAATCCTATGAAACCAATGTTCCCGGTATCTACATCGCCGGAGAATTAGGTGGCATGGGTTTGATTAAAAACAGCGTTGAACAGGGCACGAGTGCCATCGAAAATATGGTCAAAGAAGGTTTTGTAAAGGAAAAAGCAGAATTAGATGTGGTGATTATTGGTGCGGGACCGGCAGGAATTGCAGCCTCTCTGACCGCTAAGAAACACAAACTAAATTTTGTAACGCTTGAACAGGATAGCCTGGGAGGTACGGTTTTTACCTTCCCCCGGGCAAAAGTGGTCATGACAAACCCAATGGAACTCCCCTTGCATGGAAAAGTCATGCTAAAAGACACCAATAAAAAACAGTTATTGGATTTATGGTTGACCACCCTATCGAAAAACGAAATTAAAATTAAAGAATATACCAAAGTTGAGTCTATTTCAAACGAAGGGAAAGAGTTCAAAGTTTTAACTGCTAAAGGTGAAGTATTCTACACCTCCAAAGTATTGATTGCTATTGGCCGAAGAGGAACACCAAGAAAACTAAATGTTACAGGGGAAGATCTTGAAAAAGTAGCTTATAGACTGCTGGAACCTGAAAATATCTCAGGCAAAAAAGTATTGGTTGTTGGTGGCGGAGACTCCGCTATTGAATCAGCACTATTGTTGGCTGAACAAAATTTAGTAACACTTTCATACAGGTCCGAACAATTTAGCAGAATCAAACCAAAGAATGCAGAAAAAATGAAAGCCGCTATGGCAAATAAATCGATTGATGTTTTATTAAATACGCAGCTGAGTCTCATTTCAGAAAACGAAGTGCACATAAAACACAACGCTTCGGAAGAGGTCGTGAACTTACCCAATGATCTCGTTTATATTTTTGCAGGTGGCGAATTGCCTACCCAATTTTTGGAAAAGGCGGGTATTCAAATCAGTAAGAGATTTGGCTATACCATGAAGAAACATAGTTGAGCCTTATTTGTAAATTAATATTACAGATGTTTATAAGTTTGTTACATATTTGATGTGAAAATGTGAATTTGAAATTGAGAAATGCTTCTTCTAATCTTAATAAATTCAGCTTAGCAGGCTTGCTAGCTGTGTTACTCTGGGTTTTGCCAAACCTTGTTTGTGCCCAATTGTCGCCGGGTGAATTATTCAAAGGACATGCTGAGTTGGAAGGAAATTTCAATTGTACTAAATGTCATACCATTGGCGAAAAAGTCTCAGATGCAAAATGTCTGGATTGTCACAAAGAGATACAATCGAGAATTAATCAAAGAAAAGGCTATCATTTCAGTCAGGAGGTTAAGTCAAAAACCTGTATTCAATGTCACAGCGATCATCATGGACGCAATTTTCAAATCATAAGATTCAATGAAAAACAATTTGATCATAAGTCGACAGGGTTTACGCTCACAGGCAAGCATCAGAACATTGATTGCAAATCCTGCCATAAATCAGCTTTTGTAGCGGATGCGCAGTTAAAGAAAAAGTCAAAAACATTTCTCGGCCTCGATTCAAAATGCATCAGTTGCCATGAGGACGTTCATCGTGAAACAATGGATAAGGATTGTGCAAAATGCCACCATACGGAGTCATTCAAACCTGCTGTAACTTTTGATCACCAAAAGACCAAGTTCCCACTAAATGGCAAGCATAAAACAGTAGAGTGTAAGGCTTGTCACAAGGATATGCAAATAGCTAACGCTAAGAAGCTGGTGTTTGAACTCAAATCATATCAAACTTGTAATAGTTGCCACTCGAATCCGCATAAGAAATCTATCAACACTTGCAACGACTGCCATACAGAGGAATCATTCTCAAAATTTTCCGGCGGCAGAAATTTCAATCACAACAAAACAACTTTTCCTTTAAAGGGGAAACACCAGCAAACGTTATGCAGTAAATGCCATGATTTGAAGAAATCTCCTTTGCAATTATTCCAGGACCATCAGAATGTATTGACTTCTGCTTGTGTGAATTGTCATAAGGACGTACATGAAGGAAAGTTTGGAGAAAATTGCGCACAATGTCACAACGAAAGTGGTTTCAAAGCGCAGTTAAAAATGGACCAATTCAATCATGCGCTCACCAATTTCAAATTGGAAGGTAAACACTTGCAGGTTGATTGCAAAAAATGCCATATTTCGAGTTACACAACGCCGCTACCACATCAAAAATGTGGTGATTGTCATAAAGATTACCACGATGGTATCTTTACAAAACCGGAATTTTATAGGGATTGTGCTCATTGCCATACTGTACAGGGATTTTCAGGTAGCAACTATTCCATTGAACAACACCGCAACACCAAATTTCCATTGGAAGGTTCACATCAGGCGATTCCTTGTTCATCCTGTCATTTAAAGGATAAAACCTGGAAATTTAGAAATATCGGAGAGCAATGCAGGGATTGTCATAAGGATGTACACGAGCCCTATATTCCTGAAAAGTATTATTCAGGTAAAAATTGCAAAGCCTGCCACAGTGAGGAAAGCTGGCAAATGGTCCATTTTGATCACAATTTGACGGGTTTTTCTCTGGAAGGTGCTCATAAAAACCTTAAATGCATGGACTGCCATAAATTAAAATTGGGGGAAACAGGCGATTCTTATAAAAATCTAATAACTTTGGAGCGAATTTGCGTGGGCTGTCATGAAGATATTCATAACCGACAGTTTGACCTAAACGGCATAACCGATTGTCAGAGTTGCCATAACTATGAGAAATGGAAGCCCTCTAAATTCGAACACAATACTGCCAGATTTAAGCTAGAAGGCAAGCATGCAGAATTAGAGTGCAAGGCTTGTCATACAGCTATTGTAAAAGCAGGTAAGACATTCATACATTACCGATTGAACAAACTTGAGTGCATAGACTGTCATCGCTGATCGGTTTTTTATTAATAACTGGATTCGTTTTCGGACAATCTCCTCATGGCCCTAAATTAAAATTAGATTGCGCTTTATGTCATACGGCTTCCGGATGGGCAATTGTTCGCGACTCTATGGCTTTTAATCACGATTCAACTCAATTTATATTAGATGGGCGACATACGACCGTCGATTGCAAACAATGCCATTTAAATCTGGTTTTTGAAGAGCTGAAATCCGAATGCCGGACTTGTCACCAGGATCCGCATCAAAATACGGTAGGCGATAAGTGTCAACGCTGTCATAATACAGAAACCTGGATCATCAACGATATTCAACCCATCCATAACTCAAATGGTTTTCCTTTATTAGGCCAACATCTCACGACAGATTGCCGTGCCTGTCATACCTCAGAAACGGAATTGAGATTTGACCGCATTGGCAATGACTGTATCAATTGCCACCGGGAAGATTATAATCAAACTTCCAATCCGGATCACAAAAAAGCAGGATATGGAAATGATTGTGCTGCATGTCATGATCCTGCATCCAACAAATGGAATGCCCAATTTATTCAGCATGATTTTTTTCCGCTGACAGGTGTGCATGATGTCAATGAATGTAAGGCTTGTCATACGGATCCGGATTATTCGAGTACTTCACCGGATTGCTTCAGTTGCCATAAAGATGACTACGATAACAGCACCAACCCCAAACACAATTCTGCAGGGTTTGGCAACAATTGTTTGGATTGTCATACACTCGTAGCTGACTGGAAGCCTGTAAACTACACTCAACACGATCAGAATCATTTTCCAATCTATTCGGGTGAGCATAAAGGCGAATGGAAAGATTGTGCAAGTTGCCATCTCAATAATGCCAACTACAAGGAATTTTCGTGTACCATTTGTCACACCAATCCCGATACAGATGAGGAGCACGAAAAAGTAAATGGCTATTTTTATACGGATCAAGCTTGTTTTGCCTGCCATCCCAATGGTGATAAATTGACGGTTTTTGACCACAACAGCACAAGTTTTCCATTAACCGGAGCGCATAAAGATGCCAATTGCATAGCATGCCATTCTAAAGGATTTAAAGGCACTTCAACGGTTTGTGTAGATTGTCATATGATTGATTTCACATCGAGTCTTAATCCGGATCACGTGAAATTGAACATACCTAACGATTGTAAGTTATGTCATACGACCGAACCTGACTGGAAACCTGCTACTTTTCCAATCCACGACCAATATTATGTATTGAAAGGCGCGCACCAGCTCATTTCGAATGATTGTGCAGCCTGTCATAAAGGAGATTACAATCAAACACCTAACACTTGTTCGGCTTGTCACATCGAAGATTACAATAAAACTACAGATCCACCTCACCTGTTGCAAAGGCTATCTACAGATTGTATGACCTGCCATTCGGAGTCCGCATGGGTTCCTTCCACCTTTGATCATGATGGAATGCATTTCCCCATTTATTCAGGAAAACATCAGGGCGAATGGATTACCTGCAGTGATTGCCACACCAATCCGGCAAACTATAAGGAATTTAAATGTACCGGTTGTCACCTGAGCAATGAAACAGATCAACAGCATCAAACGGTTTTGGGCTATTGGTATCAGGATCAGGCTTGTTTTGCTTGCCATCCATCAGGAAGTAAAGACGACAGATTCGATCATAATGCTACAGCTTTTCCCTTAACGGGTGCGCACCAACAGGTCGACTGTAAAAAATGTCACACAGTTGGGTTTAAAGGCACTCCAATGTTGTGTGCGGATTGTCATACCATACATTTTGACCAAAGTCTTAATCCAAATCACCAGCAGCTGGGACTAAGTAAAGATTGTGCACAATGTCATACGACCAATCCAGACTGTAAACCAGCGAGATTTGATATACATAATCAGTACTATGAATTAAAAGGAGCGCATACTGCTATAGCTATGGATTGCGATGCCTGCCATAAAGGAGATTATATCAATACCTCAAGTGAATGCAAATCTTGTCACCTTGAAGATTACAATCAATCTTCATCACCTCCGCATGCTCTGCAGAAGATACCTATGGAATGTACGATGTGTCATACAGAACAAGCCTGGATACCTGCAAATTTTGAACATGATGGAATGCATTTCCCCATTTATTCAGGAAAACATCAGGGCGAATGGGTGAGCTGTCAGGATTGCCATACCAATCCGGCAAATTATCAGGAATTTAAATGCACCGGCTGTCACCTGAGCAATGAAACGGATCAGCAGCATCAGACCGTGCAAGGCTATTGGTATCAGGATCAGGCTTGTTTTGCCTGCCATCCTACCGGTAGCAAGGGCGACCGATTTGATCACAATGCAACGGGATTTCCTTTAACGGGTGCGCATGTTACAACCGATTGCAAATCATGCCATACCCAGGGTTTTAAAGGCACACCTACACAATGTTCAAGTTGCCATCAACAAGACTTTGATAATAGTGTGAATCCCAATCACCGCTCTTTAGGCTTGAGTAATGATTGTATCAGTTGCCATACTACTGCTCCTGACTGGCAACCCGCGCGATTTGATCAACATGATCAAATTTATCAGTTCAATGGTGCCCATAAACTTTTAGACTGTGCCTCCTGCCATAAAGGAAATTATATCAATACGCCTAACACTTGTTCGGGATGTCATATTGATGACTATAACAATACGGTCGATCCGGCGCATCTTGTGCTGAAGTTTTCAACAGATTGTGCGTCCTGTCATACAGAAAATCAGTGGGTTCCATCGACCTTTGATCACGATGGTCGATATTTCCCAATATATAATGGAAAACATAAAGGCGAATGGATGGAATGCAGGGATTGCCATATAAATCCTACCGACATCAAAGTATTCAGCTGTGTGGTTTGCCATTTAAAACAGGCAACAGATGACGAGCATCAAACTGTACCGGCTTATTTTTACCAGGACCAGGCTTGTCTGGCCTGCCATCCAATGGGTAGTGGTGAAGACCGTTTTGACCATAATACAACGATGTTTCCGCTCACGGGCGCACATACACAAACGCTATGTATTTCTTGTCATCAATCAGGATTCAAAGGAACACCCACCAATTGTTCTGATTGTCATTTAACCGATTACAATGCAACATTGAATCCAAAGCATACAGATCTTGGATTGTCTTTGGATTGTGCTTCATGTCATACTACAGCAATAGGATGGAAACCAGCCAAATTTGATCAGCACGACCAGTATTATGTTTTAAATGGTGCACACAAACAGCTTTTATCAGATTGTGCTGCTTGTCATAAAGGCAATTACAATATGACACCTAACACTTGTTCGGGCTGCCATACAGACGATTATAACAATGCAAAAGATCCGGATCACAAAGCACTGCAGTTTTCTACGGATTGTGCAAGTTGCCATACAGAAAATGCATGGGTTCCTTCCACTTTTGACCACGATGGATTGCATTTTCCGATTTATAGCGGTAAACATAAGAATGAATGGATGGAATGTAAAGAGTGTCACCTGAATCCTTCCAACTATAAAGAATTTGTTTGCACCACTTGTCATATCAATCCCGAAACAGATGAAAAACATGTGGGGGTTTTCGGATATTTCTACAACAGCCAGGCCTGTTTTGCTTGTCACCCGATGGGAAGCAAAGATGATATGTTTGATCACAACACCACCCAATTTCCGTTGACAGGAGCTCACACAACTGTTGAATGCAAAGCCTGCCATACTAATGGATTCAAAGGAACTCCAATGGAATGTGAAAATTGTCACCTCAACGACTTCAACGGGACGACCAACCCAAATCATACCAACCTTGGATTTTCAATGGATTGCGCAAAATGTCACACGACAATTCCAGGATGGAAACCTGCCTTAATTCCAGATCACGATGCTTACTACCCTTTGACCGGTAAACATTTGGAAATTGCAAACGATTGCGCTGCTTGCCACAAAGGCAATTACAATAACACACCTAATACTTGCGATGGATGTCACTTAAACGATTACAACGAAAGTAAAAATCCAAATCACAATACCTTGGGTTTGTCACATGATTGCGCAGTTTGTCATACGACTAAACCCGGCTGGGAACCGGCTGCGTTTCCTGAACACGATAGTTATTACCCACTTACCGGCAGGCATCTCGAAATTGCCAGTGATTGTGCTGCTTGTCACAAAGGAAATTATAACAATACACCCAATACTTGTGAAGGATGCCATTTAACGGATTACCAGCAATCCAAGAATCCCAATCACAATACCCTGGCACTTCCACTTGATTGTGAGATGTGTCACACAACCAAGCCGGGATGGGAACCTGCATTGTTTCCATTGCATGACAGTTATTACCCATTAACTGGTGCGCACCAAGGCATTGCCAATGATTGTGCAGCTTGCCATCATGGCGATTATAACAATACACCCAATACCTGTGAAGGATGTCATTTGAAAGATTATAATGGAGCGACAAATCCAAGTCATAAAAATTTAAACTTGTCTAAAGATTGCGCAGTATGCCACACGACAACACCTGGTTGGGCACCGGCACTTTTCCCGGATCATAACTCTTATTATCCATTAAATGGAGCACATCAATTGATTGCAATGGATTGCGCACTTTGCCATAACGGAAATTATAACAATACGCCCAATACCTGTGTGGGATGTCATTTAGATGACTATAACCAAACATCTGATCCCGATCATCAGGTCCAACAGTATCCTACTGATTGTGCGAGCTGTCATACGGAAACTGCTTGGATTCCTTCTAACTTCAATCATAATAATTATTATGTGCTGACCGGTGGACATGCAATTATTCAGGATGATTGCATTTTATGTCATAATGGAAATTATGGAAACACTCCCAATACCTGTAAAGGTTGCCATCTTACAGATTTTAATCAAACGACAAATCCAAATCACGTAAGTCTTGGATTTTCCCAGGAATGCCAGACTTGCCACACTACGAATCCGGGATGGGAACCGGCACTTATGCCCAATCACGATGCATTTTGGCCTTTGATTGGTGCGCACTTTGCCATCAAAAATGAATGTAATTTGTGCCATAACGGAGATTACAACAACACTCCGAATACTTGTGTAGGTTGTCATCTTGATGATTATAACAATACAAATAATCCCGACCATCAAACGGCCCAATTCCCAACCAATTGCACGCTATGTCATTCTCAAAATGCATGGGTCCCTTCAACTTTTAACCACGATGCCATGTATTTTCCAATTTACAGCGGCAAACATAGAGATGAATGGAACACTTGTTCAGATTGCCATACCAATCCCAATAATTACAATATTTTCAGTTGCATAGATTGTCATGAGCATGATGACCAAAATGAAGTCGATGATGACCATAATGGAGTTACGGGATATTCCTACAATAGCAACGCTTGTTATAATTGTCACCCAATGGGTAAAAAATGATGAATGCCGTTTTAAATTATAAAATTATTGGATTAAAATTTCTGTTTATCCTTGGTTTTGTTTCCGTTCATCTAGTCCTCAATGCTCAAGTGATGGATACTTCAAATGCAGGTTATGTAAGTTATACATCAGTCAGAAATATTTACGTAAAATTTAAATCAACAAAAGCCATCCAGCCTGGCGATACCCTATTTATTTTATTTAGAAATGAATGGAAACCAGTTTTAAAAGTTTTAAATAAATCTTCAACATCCTGTGTTTGCCAGCCTTTGGATTCTTTGGATTTTAAAAATCTTGGGCCGGTTCTTATGAGAAAAACCGAAATGACCGATGCTCTGGTAAGCGAAAAAGAAGATGAAAACAGGATACCCGATTTAAGCCCCGATGCAATTTTAAAACCTACTGTAGGAGAAAAATCAAGTTCATTTCGTTCGCCTGATAAATGGAAAGGCCGGGTTTCTGCCGCGTCTTACTCGGGATTTGGTTCGAATCCATCATCTGATGCACATCGCTTTCAATATACTCTTTCTGCACAAGGCAATGAGCTGGTCAACGGCCATTTTTCTGTTGAGACTTATGTTTCCTTTAGGCATCGGTTGGGAGAATGGAGCAGAGTTTCGGATAATCTGAATGATGCATTGAAAATTTACAGCCTTGCGGGAAGTTATGAGATCAAAGATAAATTCAAAATCAGCATTGGAAGACGCATCAATTACAAAGTTTCAAGTTTGGGTGCAATTGATGGCATTCAGGCAGAATGGAAGTTCAACAATTTTGAAGCAGGTGCGATATTTGGTTCAAGACCGGATTTAAGAGACTATGGATTTAATTTTATTTATCCGGAAGCAGGTGTTTTTATACACTACAACTGGAATGTAGATCAAAAAATAAATAGTCAGCAGACCCTTTCACTGATGGAGCAACGCAGAAACGGAAATATTGATCGCCGTTTTATGTACTTTCAACATTCAAGTACCCTATTCAGGAATTTAAGTTTATTCTGTTCCGCAGAATACGATTTGTATCAGAATATTCCCAATGAAGCTACCACTGTTTTCAAACTCACAAATATATATCTGATGGGGCGTTACCGTTTTTCAAGGCGTTTTAACATGTCCCTATCATACGACGCCAGAAGCAACATCATCTATTACGAAACTTACAAAAATGATATAGATCGACTGTTGGAAGATGAAACGCGTCAAGGCCTTCGCTTACAAGTTCAGATTCAACCGGCCAGATTTATAAATTTAAGTATGGGCACAAATTATCGCTATCAACAGAGTGGAGAGAACGAAGCATTGAATTTTAATGTGTATGGTTCACATAGTCGAATACCATTTTTAAATTGTGCGCTGAGTATTTCTGGAAATTATTTAAACACAAATTACCTCGTTTCAAAAGTTTATGGGATTCATCTCAATAAAGATTTTTGGAGGGGAAAATTTTTCAGCGAATTGTATTATCGTTGGGTTAATTATGACTATTCATTATACGATTACAACGCTACACAACATATAGGCGGAGTTAGTGTAAACTTGCGATTGGGAAAAAAACATTCCATTGGTGTTTATGCAGAAGAAACATATGACAAAATTGGCAATTATCTGAGGATGAATGCCAGAGCCATGTATCGATTTTGATTTTTATATATTTCTTTGTTCGGTTTATTAACTTTGTACAAAATTTTAAATATTGAATATGCGCAATTCCTTATATGGATTATTTATAATATTGCTAATGACAGCATGTAATTCGAAGCCTACAGTGGTTGAACCTGTTGGACAAACAAGTGGGACACCAACACCATCAGCCATGCCTCAAACGGAAACTTCGCATAAGGTTTTAGTCGAAGAAGTCTTACAAACAAGTAAGTATACTTATTTATACGTGAAGGAAGGCGAATTATCGCAATGGATCGCCATTTCTAAAGCTGATGTGTCAAAGGGGGCTGAAGTAGTCTATACCGGTGGATTAAAAATGAAAGCTTTTCAAAGTTCGGAATTGAATCGCACCTTTGATGAACTATTATTGGTATCGAATATTAAATTGGCGGGAGCTCAAAATCCCAATTTATTTGATGAATTGCAAAAAGGAAAAACGGATGGACCAAAAGAAAAAATCCAGGCGGTAGCGGGAGCCGTTAAAATTGCTGAAATATTTTCAAATCCTGAAAAGTACAAGGGTAAAAAAATTATAGTTAGTGGCCGATGTACAAAAATCAATTTTCAGATTATGGGAAAAAACTGGATTCACCTCGAAGATGAATCCGGATCGAAATCTACATTAACGATTACAAGTCAGGATGCCATCGAAGCAGGCAGATCTGGTGTTTTCGAAGGCGTCATCGCATTAAACAAAGACTTTGGTGCGGGATATAAATATGATGTGATTATGGAAGAAGCCAAATTAAAATAAGCACCCAACATTTTTGATAAGTTGTAAAAACTAAGTTTTTTCCGAAATATCCAACTGCTTATTTCTAAAGTAAGCTCCGAGACTAATCGCAACAAGTATAACAATCAGGTAATAAACAAAAGCAGGTATTGGCACTGGATCGCCTGCTGCATATGAATGCAATCCTGATAAATAATAATTCACTCCATAATAAGTCATCATTACAGATGCAAATCCGAATAAAGTAGCAGTATTGTATGCATATCTGCTTTTTAAACCGGGGATCAATCGCATATGTAGAATGAATGAATAAATTAAAATAGAGACCAGTGCCCAGGTTTCTTTCGCATCCCATCCCCAATATCTTCCCCAGGACTCATTGGCCCAGACACCCCCTAAATAAGTTCCGGTACTCAGCATAACCAGGCCACCTATGATGGTCATTTCACTTGTATAACTCATCTCATCAATGACCCTGTCCATTCTGATTTTATTATTTCGGGTCGTAAGAATCATGAGAATCAAATTCAAAGCACCTATGAGTGCCCCGAGCACCAAAAAGCCATAACTTCCAGCTTCAAGTGATACGTGAATGGTGAGCCAATACGATTTTAGAACTGGCACTAATGGCGTGATTTCAGGATCGAGCCAACTCAAACCAGCTACCATAAGTACAATGGATGATAATAAGCTGGTTGCTGCCAATCCGCCAAGGGATTTTCTTGAAAATAGCAGTCCCGCTAAAACCGTTGTCCATGCAATATAAATCATAGATTCATATCCATTGCTCCAGGGTGCTCTTCCAGATACATACCATCGCAGTCCCAAACCAAAAGATTGGAATAAAAATCCTGCAATAAATAGTATTAAAGAAATGCTCAGCCCCAATTTCAAGGATTTCGATGGAGCAAATACACTTGTAAACAATAAACCAAGAAAAACTAATGCTAAAAGTCCATAATACTTGCTCAATTTTCCAAAAACATTCAAATCATTTAACAAGATTTCTGCAGTTAATTTAGAATCAGAAGGAATGATGTCTTTTCCTAGTTTGTGTTGATATACTTTTAATTCCTGAATTAATGAATTGGCAGTTGACCAATTATTTGTGTTTTCGGCCTCTCGGATTTGTTCGATATATGCTTTATAAAATCTATCCGGAAATGCTTCCGCAGCGATTTCTAGTTGTTGGTGAATATGTTGACCAGATGGAGCATCCCATTGAAAATTTGGGTGATTTTCTACGGGAAAAAGTTTTAACAAACTACCGGAGAAAACCATACTTGTGATGTTCAGTTTTTCATCCAGTTTCAAAATTTCTTTTTCATAAACACCACGGTCAACTGGCTTTTTATTAAATGCCTCCCTGACATCATCTCTAAGAATATACTCACCCTCCGCATTAAAAAAATCCAGGTACGATGCGTAGCCATCAGAATTTTTAAAGAGATTTTGTATTTTTTCGTGTTTACCAATTTTGATGATTGGCAATTTATTCCAGATTTCCGGAAAAGCAGACATGCAAATAAACACCTGATCGGCATTCATTCCATATAAAGACTCTTTACGCGATAACTTTCTGAGAATTTCCAAACTCAAAGTATTCATGGGTTTCATTCGGCCATTCACATCCTGGACGATAACTTCTCTAAACATTTTGGCATGAGACGGATCAATGGCTGGAATTTGTGCCTGTACATTCTGTGTTGAAGTTTGGGCAAAAAGTAAAGTATTCAGAAGTAAGCTTGCAAATAAAAGAACTAAACTTTTCGGTCTGAGCTCTTGAATTCTGCGACTTAAATATTGGAATCGGCTGGTTTTATCAAACAAACTAATCAACAATCCAAGGGTTAATAAAATATAACCTATATAGCTCACCCAGGTTCCCGGAGCATCTCTATTTACACTTAGATAAGTTCCCAATTCATCTTTATCGAAGGAAGATTGGAAAAAGCGATAACCATCATGGTCCAATATATTATTCATATAAATGCGCAGTTCTTTTTGGATGTTTTTTCTGGAATCTATGAGCGTCACTTCACTTGCATAAGATGATGCGCTGTTGGTACCCGGATAACGATCCATGATAAAATCCCTTAATTTTAGTTCGAAGGGAAGTTGAATGCGCTTGGCTCCATAACTCCAGCTGAAATTGCCTTCTGGAAAACTAAGGGTTCTGGGATTACCTTCATTCCCCGGACTTCCTGAAATGTAAAATTCCTTGGACTGACCATTTACACTCAATTTTAATTTCAAAGCTGCTATACTTGAACTACTCATTTTAGCATCGGAAGAACTCACATCCACTTTTGCACTTTTATTAAATTCACTTACTACAAAGTTGAAGGAACTAGAAGAATAAAGAGATCTGAAGCGAAGCATGTGATATTTCTCGGGGGCGAGTGTATCTTTTTGCTGAGTAGCCATAACCATTTGCATAAATGGTTCGTGATACGCGATCAGTATTGAGTCATTTTTCAACTGAATATTGACTGCATTTGCTTGTGGAATCTCTGCAAAATTAAAAACAGTACCAGCTATCAATCGCGGACTATTATACTTTAGCAAAAATTCTTCACGACCTTGCTCTCCACCCATAACCAATTTTATGAAAGGGGCGCCTGACGGATCATCTGTTAAGACTTCAATTGGATTTGGAACAAATTCAAGTAATTCAACATCCACTTTTTCTTGTCCAAGCAGGAAGGATTGCTGATAATTATGATTTCCTTTTGATGCAAATAAAACCTTGTCTTCAGTTTTATACTGCAAACCTTTAATGTTGGCTTGCAATTGTAAATAAGATTCTGATGACAAAATGGTATTGCTAGATTCGCCTTCGCGGATATGCATGATACCTTCATATCCGAAATAGCGGGTGATACCAGAACCCATCAATATGACAATAATTGATAGATGAAACATTAAAGTTCCCCATTTTTTCTGTTGAAAAAATCGAAATTTAATAACATTGAAAATCAGACAAAATCCAAAAAGGACAAGCAATAATTCGAACCATTTTGCTTTAAATATTAATTTTTGAGCAGAGCTTGTTCCAAAGTCATTTTCGATAAAAGTGGCAACTCCAATAGCTGCTGCAAAAAGCAACATGTATAAACCGGCAGCTCTCGTGGAGAAAATGATATTAAAAATTTTAGTAAAGTAATGCATGGATGTTTGAAAATTTCTGATGGATCGATTAAATTCAAGTTTCTACAATACAAATGCCATAGAAGGCAAGGTAATTGGACCTTTTGAAGAATAACAAACACTAATATACTTTGGTTTAAGTTTTAAGGTTTAACATCAGATGTGAAAGAGCAGTTAATACTGCCAACATGATCAGACGGCCCGGCGGGGTGATTTTGATTTCATTTTCATCATCCGGGGCAATGCTTAAGTCAATGAATTCCATGACATCCTGATTGGGAATTTCAGCGTAAAAAATTTCGACCAGTTTGTCATAATCATTTTGTTCGTTGATATATTTCCAGCTGAATTCTTCGGCCTTAATCACTTCATCTTCACTAAAAACTGGTAAGCTTATTTGTTGCTTAAATGTACCATAGAGTACCAGAAAAAGAAATAACAAATAATCGAGTTCTTCTTCCGTCAATAATTCGGCATGGCTTCCAACTAAAACATCCATCAACAAAGCTTGATCTGTTTGTAATTCATCCAATAATTTATCAATTTCTTTTTCTTGATTTTGGAATTTGAGGACGCAGGCATCCAGTTGTTGTGTATTTATCATTTTTTATTCTTTTAGATCTTTCCAGGTCCAAAGGTACATACAAGCTAGCGAACGATGTGGCCTCCATTTTTCTGCAATGCGCAACATTTTATGTTGGAGTTCTTTGCCTTCTTGCTTTAATTTATACAGTTTTTTCATAGCCATCTGGATGCCATAATCTCCAGATGAAAACACATCTTCCCGGCAAAGGCCAAACATCAGTACCATTTCAGTAGTCCATACTCCAACACCTTTAATTTGGATGAGCAATTTAGCGATTTCTTCGTCTGGTAATGACTTCCAGTCTTTTTTGTGGAGTTTATGTATTTCGAAAAACTCGGCAATGTTTTTAATATATTGTGATTTTTGTGCAGACAATCCTATACTTCTGAGACGATCGATAGGCGTGTTTATGATTTCCAGATTTCGAGGGAATTTACCACCAAAGAGTTCCAGGAATCTTGTGAAAATGACTTTGGCAACTTTAACCGAAAGCTGTTGGGAAATGATAGAACTGACGAGATATTCACGGATATCTGATTTTTGTCCCGGGATATGTAAGGCACTTTGAGGAATCAGATCAACCAGTATTTTCATTTTGGGATCTTTTGAAAGGACTTCCTGTGCATTCATTCTTTAATTTTCGTATTTTTGTAAAACACATGAGAAATTTAATACTGATCATTGTATTGAGCCTTTTCACAGAATCAGTTATTCTGTGTCAAAAGTATAAAAATATGTCGTTGGCATCACGTTACGATGATGATCAATTGCCTCAACAGAGTGGAGTTGCCTATAGCGATGTTTGGGGATATGCCTATCCGGATGGTAAAGAAATAGCCATCATAGGTACTTTGGATAGCATTTGGATTTATGAAGTCACGGATCCATTCAACATTCGGCGCGTTTTTAGTTTCTCCGGTGGATTTCGTACCATTTGGAGGGAATTCAAAACTTACCAAAATTATTTATTTGCAATTACCGATGCTGCAAACGAAGGGCTTACCATATTTGATTTGAAAAACGCTCCGGATTCGATTGTCTTGGCACACAGGGATCATGCTCATGTGTTGACTTCACATATGTTATTTGTCGATACCGCAACCGCACATTTGTATATTGCAGGTGGTCGCGACAGTAGCGGACCCGTTGATTTAATAATGATGGATTTGCAATTCGATCCAACACATCCCCGTCTGATCAAAAAAATAGATTTACCCGGCAATTATGTGCACGATCTGTTTGTCAGAAATGACACGGCTTTTTGTTCCCATGGTTTTAACGGTTTTTACATTTATAAAATAGAACAGAATGGAGATTATACAGAATTGTCTTCCATCAATATTTATCAGCAACAAGGGTACAATCATAGTTCCTGGTTGCACGAAAATGGAAAATATTTAATTTGGGCAGATGAAACGCACAATACCAGTTTAAAAATGGTGGATGTCAGCGATCGACAGAATCCTCGTATTGTAAAATTATTTCGCTCTGCATTAGAAGCTCCTTTGGATACCGCTAGTATGGCTCACAATCCCTACTTTAAAGGAGAATATGCGTTTGTGAGTTATTATCATGATGGAGTCGTTGTATTTAATTGCAGCGATCCTTTGAATCCTGAAATCATTGCTTACTACGACACAGAGCCTTCTAATCAGGATTATTCGCAACAATATGCCGGTGCCTGGGGTGTTTATCCTTATTTGCCTTCCGGTTCTATACTCGCTTCTGATATTCAAAATGGTTTGTTTGTGTTGTATTTGGATTTTCAACTGAGTTTGTGCGAACCTGAATTCCAAGTGCAGAAAATTTCAGACCAAGCAGAAATAAACTGGAAACTGCCGGAATCCATTTGTTATTCAGAACTCAGTTTGCAAAGAGCTTATAATCATTCCGGGTTTAAAGAAATTTATATTCCACCCAACTTTCCATCGCAGGGAAGATTTACAGATGCAATCAAAGCGCCTGGTGATTATTATTATAAAATGAATTGGCGCATCATTGATGAAATTCACGAGTCTTCCATAAAAAATATCCATCAAAATGCGGATTGTTTCGATTTCCAAATCGCAAACAATATATTGTCAAGCCAATGCGGCGAAACATTTATTAAAAAATTAAACATATTAAACGCCGAAGGAAAATACATTGCAGCATTGAATGACATTCAATTACCCTATTCGCTCGTGTTTCATAATCTGCAAGGGATTTATTTTTTGGAAATCATAGACAAGCTGAACAAAACCAAAACCATCCGCTATCCAAATTAAGTACAATTTATTGACCCTAATTCCAATCCCTGCAATCCAACTATTCTTGGCATTCTTGCCAATCCTGTAATTCCTATCAATCCTATTAAATCCTAGTTAATCCTAGTCTATCTTAGTTAATCTCAGTCTATCCTAGTTAAACATAGTCTATCATAGTTAATCATATTCTATCATAGTTAAACATAGTCTATCATAGTCAATCATATTCTATCATAGCCAATCCTAGTTAAAAGACAACTTGTTTCACCAGCACTTCTTCTTTTCTTTTTACAGTTACATCGGCACTCTGGCCTTTTTCAAATTTGGACAGCGCTTCCATATATTGATAGACATCTTTAATGTCAAAACTTCCTATTTTTATAATGATGTCTCCACCCATAAGTCCTGCTTTTTGTGCGGGCCGGTTGTCCAAAACAGCGTCCACGCGCATTCCTTCGCCATTGTATACGTAGTCCGGCATAACACCCATCGTAACTTTAAAAGAGGAGGCCCTTTGTTTATCCTCGTCTTTGGTTTTTTGAAAAGTTAAGACCGGCTTATCAGACAGATGAATCAGTAAGCCCCAAATAATTTCGCTGACCTCGCGAATGCCTTCGTAATTCACAAGATGACTATCATCTGAAGGTTTATGGTAATCCTGATGCTGTCCGGTAAAAAAGTGTATGGCAGGAATATTTTTGAGATAAAAAGCCGTGTGATCAGAAGGTCCAATCCCACCATCGCTGTAGTTGAATTGAAAACCGGGCATTCTGCAATTATCCAAATGCGTTTTCCATTCAATTGCCGTACCAACGCCACTAATGGCCATTGTTTTTTCAGCATTAAGTCTGCCCACCATATCCATATTGATCATAGCATGAATGCTTTCATGCGGAATAGTAGGTTTTTCTATAAAAGCTTTTGAACCCAGGAGCCCCATTTCTTCACCCGAAAATGCAATAAACAGGATATTGAATTTAAGTTTTTTCTCATTTTTCAGGTTTTCTGCCAGCCACAACATGGCAGCTATTCCACTTGCATTATCGTCGGCTCCATTATGAATGGCTTTTTCATTTGGGCTTCGGGAACCCGAGCCTCCATAACCCAGGTGATCGTAATGTGCACCAATGACGATGGTCTTTTTAGCTTTTTTGTTTAAAAAACCGACCACATTTCTGCCTTTGCCGTCTATTTTCGGTCCGCCATGAGGATTCGCTTTAAAAGAAAATTCGTAAAACCAATCTTCAGAGCCTTTTGGACTCAAACCTATTTCTTTCATCCGATGTGCTATGTATTCAGCTGCCATCATTTCTCCCGGGGTTCCGGTTTCGCGGCCTTCCAGGACATCAGAGGCGAGGTACACCACATCAACGCGAATACCCAATAACGGATCATATTGGCTATAGAGAATGTTTGTACAGCCAAACAAGAAAACAAAAGTAAAAACCCTGATGAACCAACAATGGACCGTCTGAAATGGGTGCATAATCTTTATTATTTGTAAATGATGCGCAAAGCTAAGGAACAAACTAAGCAAAAGAGGCTTCAAAAACGTAATTTTGCAGCATTAAGTTCAAAGTATGAATCGCAAATGGTTAATTGTTGGGGGTTTGATTGTTGTTGTGTTTGCTTATTTTTTAGCATGCTTTTTCGGCCCGGCAAGTTATAAGTATTCCAGTGAGATAAAGATTGACGGACCTTATAAAATGGCTTACATAGCTATCAATGATATCAAGGACTGGCCAAGATGGATCAGTTGGGCTAAAGATGATCCCGGGTTTAAATTCTCAAAAGGGGGCCGAGAACACTTTATTGGAGCCAACTTTAGCTTCGAATGCAAAGCTTTGGGTGAAGGTTACGTAGAAATTGAAGAATCCTTTCAGGATAGTCTGGTTACAGCCATCATGAAATCTGATAAACTGCCTTCCAAACTAAACTTAAACTGGCAAATAATACCCGAGGGCACAAAGAGTTTGTTTCTGAAAATGAATGCCAGAATACCAGGAAGAATAGAATTTTGGAAAAGAGCCTGGTATATCGGTATGCCGGCAACATTGGATGCAACACTTCAAAATGATCTGGAAGGCATTAAAACCTATATTGAACAATTGGTAAAAACTGAGTTTGGTATCCAAAAATCAAGCTTTACAGAGAAACATTATATTGGTATCCTTGATATTATCGTAAATTCAAAAATACCGCAGTATTATGCGAAATCATTGCCAAAGGTTTACAAATTTTTAGATTCTCTTGGAGTGAAATTTGTCGGACCTCCTGTGGGCTTAATCTTTGGATGGGAGGCTAAGTTGGGCCAGGTGCTTATTATGGCAGCCTTGCCTGTAGAAAAGCCGATGCCAAATTATACAGGTTACACTTCCTATACCATCAAGCCAACTGATTGTTATAAACTCGAGAATTATGGCAGTTACACGAGTTTGCGAAATGCGCATACCAAACTCACTTACATCATGGATAATTCTCCTTATATTTTAGGAGCTCCAATTATTGAAGAATACGTAACCTCACCCTCTCAGGAACCGGACACTTCAAAATGGCTAACGAATGTTTATTACTTATTTGACAATACAGGCGGATACGCGAAATCTCTCGAACGAAAATATACTTTGGAAGACGTCATAAAAATGGAAGAACAAGATCGGAGAAAAAATATTATCGAATCCTTGATCCGATAATATTTTTAAGCTTAAATGGAATTAGATTTAATAAACTCCAAATAATGAATGACAGCCCAACGAAAATGATGATAGACAGTCTATTTATGGCAGGGAAATTTGATCCGTCGCTAAGAGATGGATTTATTGAATTCGAATCAGAGTTGGACAAGTCACATATGTTTCTTCAATTAGATGCATATATCGCTTTTTTAAAAATGAAAGAAGCTGCGTTTAAAGATACGGTTCATTTATTCATTGTCTCTGCATTTAGAAGTTTTGAAAAGCAACAGGAAATTTGGGAACAAAAATGGTTGGGTAAATTGCCGGTAGATGGAGTAGACGTCAATACGATAACAAAGGACCCTGTGACCAAAGCTCAAAAAATTCTTGAATACACAGCACCTCCGGGTTTTTCAAGACATCATTGGGGAACCGATATTGATATTAACGAAGTGGAGCCCGATTATTTTGAATTGGAAGAAGGAAGTCGCGTGTATCAATGGCTCATTCAACACGCGCGAAAATTTGGGTTTTGTCAATCTTATACGGAATATAATCCTATGAGACCAGCAGGGTTTAAAGAAGAAAAATGGCATTGGTCTTATGAACCATTATCGTATCCGATTTGGTCATCTCAACTAAAACAATTTGATCACAGGGAAGTCTATCCATTTCTTGGAGTCGAATACATGCATTCAGTCAAACTATTCGATTTTATTAAAAATGTAAATCATTGCAGCGAACTTGTTAACGAGTAAATCGTTTTAAGTTTAATATAATTGTCGAATTTTTGGAATTCGCATTTTAAAAATCAATAAACACTATAATGGCTTTAACAGAATCCAATATGCTTCCGCTTGGCACACCAGCACCTGATTTTGAACTTCCTGATGTGGTCAGCGGGCAACTCATTCAACTCTATGAGCAATCATCAAAAGACGCTTATTTGATTATGTTTATTTGCAATCACTGTCCTTATGTAGTGCATGTTATGGATGAATTGGTAAATCTTACCAATGAATATTTGAAAAAAAACATAGCTATTTTTGCCATCAGCAGTAATGATGTGAGTAGTTACCCTCAGGATGGTCCCGATAGAATGAAAGAACTGGCCTTGTTAAAAAATTTTTCATTTCCTTATCTCTTCGATGAGACGCAAGAAATTGCAAAAGCTTATGATGCAGCTTGTACACCTGATTTCTATGTTTTCGACAGGAATAAAATTTTAAAATACAGGGGTCGATTGGATTCAAGCAGGCCTCAATCAGGTGTTCCACTTTCCGGAAGAGATTTGCGCAATGCATTAGAAGCTGTTTTGTCTGATCAACCTGTGGACGCTGAACAATTTCCAAGTTTAGGCTGTAATATAAAGTGGAAGAAAAATTGATAAAACTATCTACATGCCTCAGCACAGTTTACTTATTCAGGAATGTTGTCATGAAATAGATGTAATCACAAAGCTGGTCACAGAAACTTACAGTAAAATGGCAAGCGAAAAATTATTTCAAAAGGGAAAAGAGGGTTCCTGGAGTATTGCTGAAAACTTAAAGCACATCATTCTTGTAAATACGAGTTATTTTCCGGTGATGGATCGCTTATTAGAATCGACGGAGCCAGTTAGATACCATTGGTTTAAAAAGTATATAGCCAAATTTGTAGGTCCTTGGTTATTGAAGAAAGTTTCGCGGCATCGGAAAGAAAAGATCAAAACTTTTTCAATTTGGCAACCTGAACAATTGAACCCGGCACAAGATATCATCCATATCTTCAAAGAACATCAGGAGCTTGTCAAAATGTATTTAATGAAGAGTAGCCCTTTGCTGGCATCTGGATGCATTATTTCCTCACCTGCAAATAATGCAGTGAGTTATCGTTTGGAGGATGCTTTTCGGATATTGATAGAGCATGAATGGAGGCATCTTCAACAAATCCATGAAACGCAATCATTCAACTAAACGGCTGGCAAAAATGTTTGGTCCGGAAATGCTTGTAAAGCAGCAGAATTGGGCAAAATAGAAAGAAATTAAAATATATTACATTAAAACATACTATATAATATATTGATAAATAAAATATTATATATTTAACCCCATTTTGAAAATCCAAAATTGGTATTATTTTTGTATCTGAAAAGGAAAGGATACTAAATATGAAGCCCGCAATAACATTACTCCCCCATCACAAGCTGTTATTCGTGATCTTTTCTGCAATATTTTTAACAGCCACCCGTCCCGTTACGGTACAAGAAAAATATATTGAGCAATTCAAGTGGTTGGCCATTCAGGAAATGGAGCGCACAGGTATACCTGCAAGTATTAAAATGGCCCAAGCGCTGCATGAATCTCAATCTGGCCGAAGTGAGTTGGCAACAAATGCAAATAACCATTTTGGAATAAAATGTAAAGCAAACTGGACCGGAGATACCTATCAGTACAAAGATGATGACAAGGATCAAATTGGTAATTTGATTTTTTCCTGTTTCAGGTCTTATTCTTCTGCGATGGATTCCTATTTAGATCATTCGGATTTTATCAAATTCCGGCCCAGATATAGCCAGCTTTTCGAATTGCCCGCCAACGATTACAAAGCCTGGGCGTATGGCTTAAAAAAATGCGGATATGCAACTGATCCCAATTATCCTGAAAGATTGATTCGCCTGATTGAAAAATACAATCTCGATTTATTGGATCAGAAAAAAGCACAAAGCGATTTTGTAGTAACAGAAGAACCAAAAGCGATATTGGCTTCAGAAAATGCAATTAAAGGAATTCCTGTAGATTATTTAACGAAAGAGATCCTTCCTTTGGAATCTAAAAAGCCACTTGTAAAATCTCAGTACAAGAAAAGTAAACAATCGAAGAAAAAATTGCGCAAGAAAAAGAATCTTGAATTGATTAAGGCTTGATCTCGTTGATTGTTGTTCGGAGAATTCAGTTATTGGGCATTGAAAACAAATTCATTCAAATATTTTTTAATTCATTTTTCGGAAAAATATTTAAGAAAATTATATTTGAATTTACGCTATATATTCATACAAATTCGCATAACTTTGCAGTGCCAAGGTTGTCGGATCGAAGTAAACCAATCTCAACCGAGACGAATGATAATAGAGTGATCTTAACCTACTCGCTCATTTCTTCTGATAGCTTTGGCCTTTTCTTCAATACATTTTCATGCATTTCTTTAAATCCTTTTCGCTGGAATACAATTTCTTTTGCCATAAGTATGGCATTGAACATCGATCCTGAGTCTGCTTCATTTTTACCGGCGAGGTCGAATGCTGTGCCATGATCGGGAGAAGTTCGTACAAAAGGCAAACCGGCTGTAAAATTGACGCCTTCCTGGTGGGTGATGGACTTAAATGGAATCAAACCCTGATCGTGATACATCGCCAGAATGCCATCAAATTTGTTAAATAATCCGGTTCCAAAAAAACTATCTGCAGGATAAGGTCCCGAAACAAACATTCCATTCTTTTTGGCTTCAATGATTGCGGGTCTGATGATTTCTTCATCTTCCGAACCCAATAAGCCCTCTTCTCCGGCATGCGGGTTCAATCCTAATACGGCCAGATGGGGTTTTTCAATTCCAAAATCTGTGATCAAGGATTGTTCCATGATCTTTAATTTTCTCAGAATTGAATCTTTCTTAATGGATTGGGCAATCTGCGAAACGGCAATATGTTCAGTAACGATCCCTATTTTCAGGCCATCTGAAACCATAAACATCAGACAATCTTTAGCAGCCGATTTTTCCAATAAATAGCCCGTATGGCCCATGTGCTCAAAACCGGCCATTCGCATCGAATGTTTGTGAATGGGTCCGGTTACAAGTGCATCAATTTCATTTTTTTGAATATCCTCTATTGCTTTGTCCAAGGACATTTTAGCATATTTTCCACCATCAGGACTGGCTTTACCAAGTGAAATGGTGACATTGTCATTCCAGCAATTCACTAGGTTCAGACGACCGGCTCGAGGCCTTTCTCCTTGTGCCAAAATATTAAAGCTCAAATTATCCAGATGCGCTATATTTTTATGGTAGGAAGCAATTTTGACATTGCTATAAAGAATAGGTATGATATTTTTATAGATCATCTCATGCCTTAATGCCTTCAGGATGACCTCCAGGCTAATGCTATTGATATCGCCGCAGCTAATGCCTATTTTGATTTTGTCCATTACTTGAATTGAATGGGTGAAGATAAGGCGAAATGGATTCTGGCAACAAATGATTACAAGAGGGACTGACTGGCGAATCTCAAAAATTCAGGTCAATTTGTAAGGATTGTCAAAATTTAGACTGTTTTTCAAGTAGTTAGCTAAATATTTGCAATTTTTTTTAATAAAACTTATACAGGGAATGCGACTTGCGGTTACCTTTGTGCCCGCTTTAAAAGAGCTATTACTATTAAAATCAGTAAAAGTGAAAACCTTAAGTTTTAAAACTTCCTACTCCAAAAATGCAGAAACCAGCAGAAAATGGCATGTAGTTGATGCCGAAGGCCAGGTGGTCGGTCGTCTGTCTTCGCAAATTGCTCATTTGCTTATGGGTAAGCACAAAACGGATTTTGCCCCGCACATGGATTGTGGCGATAATGTTATCGTAATCAATGCCGGAAAAATCCGCTTTACAGGTAAAAAAATGGATGATAAAGTCTATTTAACCTATAGTGGTTATCCGGGAGGCCAGAAATCAGCTACACCCAGAGAAGTGCTTGCAAAACACCCTTACAGGGTTATAGAAGTGGCAGTTCGAAAAATGTTGCCTAAAAGCAAACTTGGAGATGCCATGTATAGGAAATTATTTGTTTATGAGAGTGCTACACATCCACATAGTGCTCAAAAACCTGAACCTTACACAATCTAATTTATGGAAAACGTCAATGCCATTGGGAGAAGGAAAGCAGCAGTTGCCAGAGTTTACTTGCGCAAAGGAACTACTGCCACTACTGAAATCACGATCAACGAAAGAAAATTAGAGGAATACTTTCCTATCAAGGATATTGCTCAAAAAGTTATGGATCCTGTATTAACCGTTGCAGGTGATCAGATTTATGCAATCCACGCTACCGTAGCCGGTGGCGGATTGAAGGGTCAGGCAGAAGCGATTCGCCTGGCGATTTCAAGAGCATTTTGTAAAATCGATGCTGAAATGCGTCAGCCACTTAAAGAAAGACATTTTTTAACAAGAGACGCAAGAGAGGTTGAACGTAAGAAATTCGGATTGCGCAAAGCGCGTAAGAGATCTCAGTTTAGTAAACGTTAATTTTATTTCAAAAGAGAACCATTCACAATATGATCATGGAAAAACCCACATACCAGCAGTTATTAGAAGCCAATGTTCATTTTGGGCATTTGCGCAGAAAGTGGAATCCCAAAATGCGCCAGTACATTTTCAAGGAGCATAAAGGCGTACATTTGATTGACCTCAACCGTACAGCAGAGTGTTTGGATAAAGCGGCTCATGCTATGAAACAGATTGCCAAATCTGGTAAAAAGATCATGTTTGTAGCCACTAAAAAACAAGCCCGCGAAATTGTAGCGGAAGCTGCAAAAAGTGTCAACATGCCTTATGTAACCGAAAGATGGTTGGGTGGAATGATGACTAATTTTGCCACGATTCGTCGCTCGGTTAAAAAAATGAATAATATCGATCGAATGTTGACCGACAATAATGTTACGACGATTACTAAAAAAGAACGTCTGACCTTAAGTCGTGAAAAAGAAAAAATGGAAAGGGTATTGGGTGGGGTATCCAATCTAAACAGGTTGCCATCTGCCGTTTTTATTGTCGATATTCTCAATGAACACCTGGCCGTTGATGAGGCAGAAAGCCTTGGCATCAGGACTTTTGCTATGGTCGATACCAATAGCAATCCCAATTTGGTGGACTTTCCGATTCCTGCCAATGATGACTCTTCAAAGTCAATCGCTTTGATCACCCAATTTATGGTTCAAGCGATCCGCGAAGGATTGGAAGAGCGTAATGCAGAGGTCAAAGAAGAAGCCCCCGCAAGCTAAACATACGAACGTTAGTTAATTTAATAATTACATTATGAGTTTTACATTATCAGCAGCAGATGTTAAGAATCTGAGAGATTCTACAGGAGCCGGAATGATGGACTGCAAAGCTGCCCTCACTGAAGCAGAAGGAGATTTCGAAAAAGCCATAGAAATTCTCAGAAAAAAAGGACAAAAACTTTCCTTGAAGCGCGCAGATCGCGAAGCCAAAGAAGGAGCCGTAATCGCCAAAGTAAATGATTCCAAAACCAAAGGAATTGTCATTAAACTTTCCAGTGAGACGGATTTTGTTTCTAAAAATGAAGATTTCATTCAAACAGCAAAACGAATAGCAGATATTGCTTTGGATGCCTATCCTGCAAGTCTGGAAGACCTGTTGGCACAAACCTATGAAGGAAATGTAAAGATTGGTGAAAAAGTCACCGATATGGTAGCAGCCATCGGCGAGAAAATAGAAGTCAGCAATTACGAAAAGTTGGAAGCGCCCCAGGTTGAAAGTTATATTCACATGGGCAACAAAGCCGGAGTTTTGGTAGGACTTAACAAAGCATCCGATGCGTTTACTGATGCCGGAAAAGATGTCGCCATGCAAATCGCTGCGATGAAGCCACTAGCATTGGATAAGGGCGATGTGGATCCAAGTGTTATTGAAAAAGAAATTGAAATCGGAAAAGAACAAGCCCGCGCAGAAGGTAAACCGGAAGCCATGCTTGAAAAAATTGCAATGGGCAAATTGGAAAAATTTTACAAGGAAAGTACACTTTTACATCAGCAGTTTGTCAAAGACGGTAGTCTGACGATAGCAGCTTATTTGAAAAATTTTGACAAAGAGTTGACCGTTTCGGGATTCAGACATGTCAAATTAGGATAAAAGAAAAATTTGAAAGGCGAATGATTGATCATTCGCCTTTTTTTTGGCATATTGTGAACAAATGAAGTCTGAAAATCAGGATTTCAAATAGGTAACGACATCAACCCATTTTTGAAAATGAGTGCATATAAAAGGATCTTACTGAAATTGAGCGGCGAAGCCCTCATGGGCGAACAAGCTTATGGCATAGAGCCCAAAATGTTGCATTATTATGCACAGCAAATCAAAATGGCAGTTGATCATAAAATACAATTGGCCGTTGTCATTGGAGGTGGTAATATTTTTCGGGGCATGGATGGAGAAGGATCCGGTATCGAACGCGTACAAGGGGATTATATGGGAATGTTAGCCACATGTATTAATGGCATGGCCTTGCAAAGTGCGCTTGAAATAATTGGCGTCTACACGCGGCTTATCACTGCCATAGAAATGCGACAAATTGCAGAACCTTACATACGGCGTCGGGCCATCAGGCATTTAGAAAAAGGGCGGGTTATCATCTTTGCAGCAGGTACCGGAAACCCTTATTTTACAACAGATTCTGCAGCAGCGCTTCGCGCGAGTGAGCTCAATGTAGATGTCATCTTAAAAGGCACCCGGGTAGATGGAATCTATACGAAAGACCCACTCAAGTATCCGGATGCGACGCGGTACGATAAACTTAGCTTCGATGAAGTGATTTCCCAAGGCTTGAAAGTTATGGATATGACCGCCTTTACGATGTGCAAAGAAAATCATACACCAATTATCGTGTTTGATGTCAATCAACCATCCAATTTTGAACGCATCATTCGTGGGGAAAATGTGGGCACGCTAGTTTCTTAACAGTTAGAAGCTTAAAGCTATCCCGACATTGAGATGTCTTTTCTTAAAAATAACTTGATGTTGTCGGGAGCCAAAAGCTTAAAGCTTTTTATGTTTATTCATGGGCATCGATTTTCAATTCATCAAAAAAAATACCACATAACAAGGCTTTAAGCTTTTCAGCTTCAGTCTTTAAGCTTTCTTACGCTCCCCAGGCACAAACGACGCCACCGATTAAAGCCATGGTAAGCATCCAGTAACCTACATTAATCGCAATGTATTTCCAGCTTTTTTGTTCGAAAAGTGCATTAACTGCAATAATCGGTAATGCTATGAATAAGCCTCCAATCACACCATGAAGTGCTCCATGTTTAAAAGTGCGGAACTCATTTCCATATTTGGCGAGGAAATCCTTGAAATAGAGGTCTACTTCACTCCCTTCCTGTCCGAATCCGGGTACATTCATTAAAGTTGACATAATGCCCATCTGATGGATCGTCATGGATAACATCGATAAAGCCAGAAAAATGCCGAATAAAAATGTCAAGCCAAATACCAGCGCCATATTCGACTGGTTGGCTTTCTCTTCAGTCATACCTGTCATTTGCATCCAGGCATTGCCAAATACACTTTTATGATACCAAATAAATCCAGTGATGAGGGGAATTACTCCTGCTCCAATTACAACAAGCCAATTGATTTCCATTCTTTAAAATTTAAAAGTTGATAAATGTGTTTGAACCCAATCGCTTACTTTTAAAGCAAGCCGATTGGAAAATAAAGTTATTAAAGTATGGTGAAAACAGTGGGTCGGCCATTTGTATTTTAATTAATATAATATATAAAATCAACATATTGCTATATTTACCTATAAATAATTAATTTTACGCAAAGATTTAAAACTCGATGATTTATTCAATTCGTGGTAAAATATTGGAGAGACACCCAACTTTTGCGGTGATCGAAACTTCGGGTGTAGCCTACCAGATTTTCATCAGCCTTTACACTTATTCCAATATTGCTCCTACGGGTGAGGGATATCTATTGACGCATTTGATCATTAAAGAAGATGGACATTATCTCTATGGATTTTCTTCGGAAACGGAAAGGCAACTTTTTATCCATCTCATATCTGTTAATGGAGTAGGTCCCAATACAGCCCGGCTTATCCTTTCTTCCATGGAGCCAGATGCCATTAAAGCAGCCATAGCCCTTCGAGATGAATTGGTTTTTAGAAAAATTAAAGGCGTGGGTCCTAAAACCGCACAGCGAATTCTCATCGATTTACATGACAAAATCAGCAAAGAAGGTTTTGCTGAATCCAGTTTACCAGGTGTAGCTTCACCTCAACGAATGAAGTCAGAAGCCATTTCTGCATTGGTCGCTCTTGGCTTTGGTAAACCTGCTATTGACCAGGTTTTTAAAGATTTGATAGAATTGAAAGATCCCGAGATCAGTCTGGAACAAATCATCAAAGCAGCATTAAAAAAATTGGCCTAATCACGCCCATCAAATACCTTATATACTTTTTTGTCGTTATATCCTGACGGTTTTTTCTTATGGAAGATTTTAAAGAATTTATGAATAAATTGGGTAACTTGTTTTTAACAGCTTTCATAGCAGCATGCATGTTCAGCGCTGTTTATGCAGCTGGAGGACGTCATATTCCGGATTGGAATGAAAAACCTTTAACAAGTATTCAGGATACCATTCCATTAAAAGATCGCCCGGGCAATTTTGTAGAGAATCCGAGAAACAATCCTTTTGATTTAAAAGATCCGAATTCAATCGAACAGGACATTGAGTACGACCCTGAGACCAACAGCTTTAAAGTTACCGAAAAAGTCGGCGATTTGGAATACAGACCCGGCACCACCTTAAGTTTTGATGAATTCTTAAAATTTAAAGCTAGGCAACAAGACAAAGAGTATTATAAAGATCTGGCTGGTATTTCTACCGGTAAAAAAACTTATGGCGACCTCATCGATCCCATTACAAAAATTGATTTAAAAAAGAACCTGGCTGATAAATTATTTGGTGGTTTTGGTATTGACATCAAACCGCAGGGTTCTATCGGTTTTTTTGTAGGCGGTTATTACAATTTTACTGACAACCCCCAGTTGCAGGATTATCAGAAAAGACAATGGGGTCCCGATTTCGATACAGATATCCGAATGGACTTGACTGGAAGCATTGGTGATAAATTAAAATTGAATGCCAATTACGATACCAAAGCAGCATTTGATTTTGAAAATAAATTAAAACTTGCTTACGATTCCGAAAAATTTTCGGAAGACGATATCATTAAAAAAATAGAAGCGGGAAATGTAAGTTTACCGCTTCGTACAAAATTGATCCAGGGTAGTCAAAATCTTTTCGGTTTCAAAACAGATTGGCAATTCGGCTATTTGCGATTGACCGGTTTGATCTCTCAGCAAAAATCGAAACAGGAAAACATAGAGGTTAAAGGTGGAGGCGTAGTACAGGAATTTGAAATCAGACCCGATGGTTACGATGAAAACAGACATTTTTTTCTAAGCACTTACAACCGGAGTACCTATGAATTTGCATTGGAAAAACTTCCGGAAATCAATAGTCAGTTTAAAGTAAAAGATATTGAAGTTTGGATCACCGAAGACGCTCAAAATAGCCGGGAAACAGAGTTGCGCGATATCGTTGCATTGGCTGATCTTGGCATTTCAACCCCTGATCAATTTGATATGGGCGATTCAGCCGCATTGACTTTTTTACCGGGAAGAGCCATTTCCAAAGATAAAGCCGGGGTTGAAGTTCCTTCAAATACTTCCAACACATTATTAGATAAAATTCTCGAAAACCCGGAAGCACGAGACCTCAATAAAGTCGTGCGCATTTTATCAAATCCTGCCGGCTTAAATCTGAAACAAGGTAGAGATTTTGAAAAAGTAAGAGCGAGAAGATTAAATCAGAATGAATATACTTACCACGCAGATCTAGGATTCATTTCTTTGCGTCTCAGACCAAGACCCAATCAGGTATTGGCTGTTGCTTATCATTATTTACAAAATGGCAGGGATATCGATCCGCGTTCCGGAGCAACCTATAAAGTGGGAGAATTTACTTCAGAAGTAAAATCGGACTCCTTAAATTATAAAGTCATTTTCGTGAAGATGCTGAAATCATCTGCACAGCGCACGGACTTACCTTCCTACCGGCAGATGATGAAAAACGTTTATCCAACGGGTGGTTTTAATCTGAATCCGGACGATTTTACCATGGATATTTATTACGAAGACCGCGATGGCAAATCTAAACGCTACATCCAGGAAATAGATGGCTTTCCTTTATTGAATTTATTCAGAATGGATTTTTTGAATAAATCCAATGACCCCCAACCGGATGGTGTGTTTGATTTTATACCCGGACAAACGGTGATCCCTGCAAGTGGGGCTGTAATTTTTCCGGTGTTGGAACCCTTCGGTTCTTCTCTGTATAAACTTCTCTCCAATGTGATCAAAGACAGCGTGCGGACAAAAGAAATTTATGATAAATATAAATACACCGCTTTATATGATGTCTCCATTACCGCTGCGCGACGAGAGTTGAAATCCAATCAATTTGTCATCAAAGGATCTTATAAATCCGGTAAATCAAACGAAATATCACTCAACACTTTTAATCTGGATCCCAATGCCCGCGTTGTTGTCAGCGCAGGCTCACGATCGTTAGTTGAGGGATCTGATTATATCGTAGATCGCAATCTCGGGAAGGTGACGATCCTCAATGAAGCCTTATTGCAATCGGGAGTACCTATTAATGTTGATTTTGAAGATAGCGCTTTGTTCAGTTTCCAAACAAAAACCATGATCGGCTTAAGAGCCGAATATTCTAAAAGAAAAGACTGGTCTGTAGGTGCAACCTATATGCATTTATTTGAAAAACCCTTTACAGAAAAAGTGAACATTGGCGAAGATCCAATTAACAACAGAATTGTTGGCCTGGATTTTAACATCGCAAAAAAAGCACCCTGGATGACGCGCATCTTAGATAAGCTTCCGTTTTATGCTACCAAGGAAGTATCCTCCTGGAAGTTGGAAGCTGAGGGCGCCGCGTTATTGCCAGGTCACTCCAATACCATCAATCAACAAGGAAGCGAAGGTGGTGTCGTTTACATCGATGATTTTGAAGGTGCATCTTCGGGAATAGGCTTGGGTTTCAATGTTTCTCAATGGGTCCTGGCGAGTGCGCCACAAGGAATCAACGATAAGCCTTTTCAGGGATCCGGACTTTATGATAACGTCATCAGCAATGCCAATCGGGCCTTATTATCCTGGTACCGCATTGACGATTTTGCCAGAGTAAGTACCCTCAATCCAAATAATCACTACACGAGATTGGTAGATGAAATTGAAATTTTTCCGAACAAGCAAAGACCTATCGGATTTAGTACGGAGTTGACGTTTGACATGACTTATTATCCGGAAGAAAAAGGTCCTTATAATTTTGATGTGAATGGTGGTTTGATGGCAATTGATTCTACATTTGGTGGAGTTAGCACTGCCGGTATCGACCGGGATCACAAACTCTTGCAGCCTGAAACCAGATGGGCAGGGCTGATGACTCGTCTGAATACCAATGATTTTGAAGCCAACAATGTCGAATACATTGATTTCTGGTTGCTGAATCCGTTTTTACCAAAAGCAGATCCTTCAGATCCGGTAACGGGAAATGGAAAATTATACATACAGCTTGGAAATTTTTCAGAAGATATTTTTAAGGATGGTAAACAACAATTTGAACATGGCCTGCCAACTCCTGATTTGAATTTATTGACAGACCCTTCAGTTTTTGGAAAGATCAGCCGTTTCCCTCCTATCACAAGTAGTTTTGATATCAATAATCGCGAAAGGCAAGACTTAGGTTATGATGGATTAAATAGTGTTTCGTCAAATTTCGATAAAGATGAAAATACGTTTTATGCAAATTACATTGCTCAACAACAAAACTTCCTGAATCCAACCGCATTTGCAGAGCTTGCCAGAGATCCTGCTAACGATGATTATACTTCTTACCGCTCCAATACCTTTGCACCCAACATTCCGGTTACAGATAAATACAAAAGATACAATATGCCGGAGGGAAATGCACAAATTGAAACAGGAAATATACAATCTACTGCTTATACCGGTTATCCCGATCAGGAAGATATCAACTTTGATAAATCACTCAATGAAATTGAATCGTATTACAATTATGAAATTCCATTAAATAGAACACCGGACAATAAAATAGCATTCGATCCGGCTTCACTCGATAATTTTATCACAGACACAGTGATCGTAAAAGTACCTGGACTTTTGGATGATGAAGTATGGTATCGCTTTAGAATACCAGTCAGATCGCACACAGGCAAAATAGGTGAGATCCAGGATTTTAGATCTATTCAAAGCATGCGTATGTTATTTGCCGGATTTGATAAAACGGTTACTTTCAGATTTATTAAATTTCAATTAGGCCGAAATGCCTGGCGGAAATTTGAAGATGTATGTGATGGAATAGATGCCGGAAACAAAGTTTTGATTCTCGATAAAGTGGATATCGAAGAAAATGCCGGAAAGACACCGTTTAATTATACAACGCCGCCTGGAATTCAAAGAGAGCGTTTCTACAGTTCACAATTTGCAGATATACCGCAAAATGAATCTTCGATCTTGTTGAGAAAGGAGGACCTCAAAGCCAATTGCTCGCAATCTGTTTATAAAATTATAGACCTCGATATTCGCAAATATAAAAGATTGAAAATGTTCGTTCATGGGGAATCTTTGAAATCCAAAGACAACGATGGACTTTGTGTTTTCATCAGATTAGGAAAAGATTTTACAGATAATTATTACGAATATGAAATTCCATTGCGTTTTTCGGATGAGCAACATTTTGATCAAAGAGATTCCATTTGGTTAAAAGATAATGAATTTGATTTTCCCTTGCAACTCTTATTGGATTTGAAAACGGAAAGAAATAATGTAGTACCAGATTTTGGAGCCTATTCTAAACCCGATCCTGAAAAACCCAAAAACACGGTAAAAGTTGTTGGAAATCCAACCATAGGTTTGGTGAGAGGTGTATTGCTGGGTTTTCGAAATAAGAGTAAAGAAACTGTAGAAGATCTTGAAGTCTGGTTTAATGAATTGCGATTGTCCGGCTTAGAAGAAAAAGGTGGCGTGGCAGCACAGGTGCGCGCGGAAATGCAATTAGCTGATTTAGGAAATATAAGTGTAGCCGGAAATTACGCCTCCGTTGGCTGGGGTGGTATTGACCAGAAATTGGACCAACGCGCGACTTATGAAACGGTACAATTGGATGCCGGGATGAATATTTCTTTGGATAAATTTTTACCTCAAAGTGTAGGTATAAAAATTCCAATGGCCTTGCAATATTCAAATACAACATTGACCCCACAATACGATCCAAACGATACGGATATAGAACTTAAAGACAAAGTTAAAGCTGCTTCAAGCCAGGCACAAAAAGATTCTATTCGCGATCGGGCAATTGATTTCTCTGAGATCAAGAGTATAGCATTCAATAATGTGCGCAAAGAAAGAAAGGGGAGCGGCAAACCTAAACCCTGGGATATCTCCAATTTTTCGGTGAGTTATTCCGTTTCTGTAGCTAATAAACATAACCCTATCATATCCAAAGACGAATTAAAAAGTCAACAAGGCGGTCTCGATTATAATTATTCACTTACGCCGAAATACATAGAACCTTTTAAGAAAATTGTCACGAGTCCGCTGTTGAAGTTTATTGGAGATTTTAATTTTAATCCAATTCCGAATTCAATTTCCGTTAGAAATAATCTGAACCGGAAAGCTGCAACCCGAACCTATCGATTTGCGGATCCGAAGTATAGTACCTGGGAGGATCGCAAATTTGCATGGACCCGCGATTATACTTTGAATTGGGATCTTACCAAGTCCATAAAACTCAATTTTAGTGCGAAGAATGAAGCAGCTGTTGATGAAATAACTTTTAATCCTCTGCGACAGGCTTATGTGAACCCTTTGACAGATCAGGAAGTGGAGGCCAGTGAACGCGGCAGATTTCTCAGAGACAATTTAAAATCATTCGGGCGCACCAAGGACTACCGTCACAATTTTACAATTGCCTATCAATTACCAACAAAATTATTTCCTTTATTAGACTTTGTCACGATTCGCACCCAATATACTTCGAGCTTTAATTGGGCTGGAGGTTCGATTAATTCTATTGATTCACTTGGATCTGTTATTACCAATACACAAAGTATTAGCATCACCGGAGAAATTAATTTTTCGACATTAATCAATAAGTCTGCATTTCTGAAAAAATATAGCGGTGAAAGTGCATCAACAGGTCGATTCAGACCTTCCGTGCGCAACCAGGCGGATCCCAAGAAAGATGAAAAGTCAAAAGACAAAAAGAAAACAAAATCTGATAAACCCAATCCCTGGATTCAGGCAGCACTTACGCCAATAACTATGCTGAAACGAATGCAAATGAGTTATGCTGAAAATAAAGGAACCACCATTCCGGGTTTTATGGAAAGACCGGAACTCTTAGGATTGAGTTCGGGATTTGATGCACCCGGATTTAGTTTTATAACAGGTGGTCAACCTGATTTTCGAAAAGGTGGCTGGTTGGATAAAGCTGCAGAAAAGGGCTGGATTTCTGACAATTGTTTTTTCAACAAGGAAATGTTGCAAAAAAATTCAAATACGCTCAGTTTTAAATTTAAAGTCGAACCCGTAAAAGATTTTAGCATTGATTTAAATGTGGACAGAACATACACGAAAGATATTTCGGAGACTTTTAAATACGACAGTATTATAGGCACGAATACTTTGGGATTCCAACATTTTACGCCTTTTGAAAATGGGCAACTTAGCTTTATCTTATATTTCATTACAAACCATATTCAACAGTGACATTGATGATGTATTCAGGCGTTTCAGCGATGCACGGCCCATTGTTTCTCAGCGAGTAGCAGATCGCTTGGGGATCAAAAATTTGAGTCCGACAAATCCCGATTATCGCGATGGATTTCAGGGCGACCACATTGATGTCGTAACACCTGCATTTTTTGCAGCTTATACAAATAAGGACCCCAATAAAGTTGGACTGGATCTATTTGAAACTTTTCCACTGCCGAATTGGCAAGTTAGCTATAATGGTTTGAGTAAATTAAGTGGACTTAAAGACATATTTCAGGATTTCAGCATCCGACATGCTTATAAGAATACATTGACGATCAATAGTTTTAAAAGCAATCTCGATTATCGCATAGATGCAAATGAATTACCCCTTTCCAGAAGAGGTAACGACGATCGCGCTTCATATCATGCCCGGTATGAAGTTCCCGAACTCGTCATCAGCGAACAATTTGCACCACTCGTTGGTGTGAATATAAAGACCAAGGCAGGCATGGAGCTTGGACTGGATTACAACAAGAACAGAAATTTAAATCTTCGCAACGGAATTGACGGACAATTGCTTGAAACAAAAGCAACGACCTATACCATCAAAATGGGTTATATCATCAAAGATGTTTTTCTATCCTGGCTGCCAGGTATGAAAGCTTTAAATAAAGATTATAAACCGCCTAAGAAAACAAAGAAGAAAAAGAAAAAGGCTGATGATGAAGATCAGGACCCGGATGCTAATATTAATAATCCGAAGGGCAATGATCTGGAAATCAGTTTTGATTTTGGGATCAACGATAATATTACTAAAATTCACAGGTTGGATGCCAATGTAAATGCTCAAGCCAATAGTGGTTCCAAACAGATCAGTTTTACTCCTGCCATCAAATATAGCATGAGTAAAAACCTAAACATTCGCGTGTTTGTGGATTACCGGAAAACCATTCCGTATGTTCTAAGCCAATTTAAGGACGTGCGCATCAATGGAGGTCTGAATGTACAATATACATTGAATTAGAGGAGAATGAATTTCTGATTAAACCATGAGGTCTGGATTTAGTCCAATTCAAAAAAGTCATGCAAAAACTGGCCATTTGTTTTTTATTGATTGGATTCAGCTGGGGCCTTCAAGCTCAAATCCAGCTCAAGCCGTTTATAGGATTAAATAAATTACCTGCCTTTACAGATAGTATTTGCCCGATTCAGAATTATCTCGGCAATTTTGAAGAAAGTGGGTATCAGTTGCTGGATACCGTGCATGATTTTGCTTTATTAAATAATCTTGGAGGATATTTCAGATTGTCTGAAATTCTTCAAAAGGGGAAGCCGGTGTTGCTGATCTCTTCAAGTTATACTTGTCCGGTCTTCAGGGGTAAAATTTCTGAAATCAATACCCTTCAAGCCATGTTTAAAGATCAAATTGAAATAGCCATCGTGTACACAGTTGAAGCGCACCCCGAAACAGACATCAGCCCTTATTTTGGTCGAGTAAACACAGGTCAACAAAATATTAATGGCGGAATATTATATCGCCAGCCTAAAACATACGGTGAGCGCATTCGGGTTATTGAAGATTTATTGCTGGAATATAAAATTGATGTCCCCATTTTAGTGGATGGCCCATGTAATGAATGGTGGTATCATTATGGTCCGGCCCCAAATAATGCTACACTTATTGATGTCGATGGACGCGTAAAAATTAAGCATGCGTGGTTTGATAGAGATCCCGATGATATGATTTGCGATCTTCAGAAATTTTTAAATCCTTCAGCTGTCTGTGATAGCATTCAACAGGGTATTTCCACTTTTACTTTCGAAATTAAAACAGATACAGTTGTTAATGCTCAGGTAAATGGCGTTGCTTACGTTTCAGGGACCCTAACTAACACAGGAAACTCCAAAGCTAAAATTGAAATTAAGCGATTGCTCAATGATTTGCCGGCCAATTGGTCATCGAGTATTTGTCTGGATGTATGTTACCCTGCAAATGTAGACAGCACTCAAATTAGTTTAGAACCCGGCCAACAAATGGAATTCATTGTTGATATTTTTACCGGCCCGGATCCAGGTACCGGTAGATTGAGAATGGGTATGCGGAATGTAGATGATCAACAAAACAAAAGCAGTTGGCGAATAACAGTTATTTCAGAATCTGTGACCGCAATTGAAGAAGAATCCGATCCTTTAGCTGTTGTTTTTCCCATTCCGGCAGAGAATTTTGTCAGAATTCGATCCCGGCACTATGATGAATATCAATTACTGAACGACAGAGGGCAGATTGTGCGTAAATCATGGTTTCAAGAAATTGCAACCATAGATCGCAAGGATTTGAATAGTGGTTTGTATCTTTTGAAATTGAGTAATTCGAGCGGACAATTTATATTAAAGAAGTTTATTTTTATTTGAGGTCCGGAAGATTTATACATTCAAATAACATTGAATTATATTTTAGGAAGAGCTGGAGTATGGATTCTTTGCTTTAAGCACATAAACGGTCTTTAGTACCAGGATTTGATTTTTAACAAAGTTTTAATGATTGGTATAATTTGCCCAATGAGCACTCAAATTATATGAAATTGGCCTAAATTTGGGCCATTTAGAAGATTTTGTTGTACAAAACAGATGTTTTTTAAACTTTTTTTTCAAAAACTCCTTTATTCATTCAAAAAAAAAGGACTTAATTTCAAAGAGATTTAAACCGAATTCGAATAATGCTGTTTTTTTATTTTAACATGCATAAATTTGCTAGCTTAAATGATTTTTGTAAACCGAATAACTAAAAAAATGAAATTATACCTTTTGATCTTTGGCGGACTTTTATTCTTCAGCCAATTAAGCCATTCTCAAACAAATGCAAAACCAGGCCCCTACAAAGCTACACATGAAGGCTGGCTGGTAAATCTTGATGAAGCCTATGCCTTATCAAAAAAGACGGGAAAACCCATATTGGCAAATTTTACAGGATCCGACTGGTGTGGATGGTGTAAAAGATTGTCTGCGGCCGTTTTTGTAAAGGATGAATTTAAAACATGGGCGAAAAAGAATGTCATTTTATTGGAACTTGATTTTCCAAGATCTTTTTCAATTCCCGATAATATCCGGACTCAGAATGCAAACCTCCAACAGTCTTTTGGTGTGAGAGGTTACCCTACTGTGTATCTATTCGATATTGAAAAAGATAAAAAGACCAACCAATACAGTTTTAATGCTTTGGGTAAAACGGGGTATACGCCTACTTCAAAAGAGTTTACGGATGGAGTCAACGAAATGTTGTCTAAACGCAAGAAGTCCTAAATAACACTTGCAGTTTACCTAATCCTGAAATTGAAATTTTAAGGCAAGAACGCAATTTCAAAAAAAAGAGAATTAAGTTCCTTTTTTTAGCTATTATTTTTTAAGCCTGTTGAATCCTTGCTGAAGCATGGAAATATTGCTTATTTTCGGGACTGAAGTGATAAATAACAGAGGACCTCATAACAAGCGATAAGAATTCATGAATACATTCAAATACCCGGATATTGAAGACTGCCTCATTTATGATCATCATATTTTAGGCAATCCTGCTAACATTGCTTTTACAAATGTTAAAAATATCGATTCCGGCGATTGCGACAGTTTGATTTGGCTTGGTGCTGCTAAAGCTAAAGATCCTGAATCTATCAAGACCTTAACATCGAATTTAATCATAGCACACACTTCATTGGAAGCGCTATTGCAGCCTCGGAGCCAACAGACGATAATTCTCACGGATGCTCCCAAAGAAACGTTTATTTGTATTTTAAATAAATTATTTGTTCCTAAAGTATTAGCGGGCGTTCATCCTACAGCGATCATTAATGAAGAGGCCCAAATTGGATCAGATGTTTCGATTGGTGCATATTGTGTGATTGGCAAATGTACCATCGGAGACGGTTGTATGATACATAGTCATTGTGTCATTCACGATCAAAGCATTATTGGCAAACGCGTTTTAATCAAAAGCCACACGACCATAGGATCTGATGGATTTGGATATTCGAAAGCATTGGATGGAAATTATATCAAATTTCCGCATTTGGGAGGAGTCATACTGGAAGATGATGTTGAAATCGGCTCCAATACTTGCATAGACAGAGGAACACTTGGGAATACAATAATTGGTGCAAACAGTAAGATTGATAATCTCGTCCATGTGGCCCACAATGTGAAATTGGGTAAAAACTGTCTGGTCATTGCCAATGTTTTAATTGGCGGAAGTACTGAGCTGGGTGATCATTGTTGGATTGCACCTTCAGCAACACTTCGGGATGGACTCAAAATTGTTTCCGGGGTCACGATTGGTATGGGTGCATTAGTTACTAAGGATCTCGATGTACCCGGAATTTACATGGGTAGCCCTGCAAAAATAAAAACCTGATCAACCATGACGAAAACGCGATTAGAAGCTTTCAGTGATGGCGTACTTGCCATCATCATCACCATTATGGTTTTAGAAATGAAAGTACCACATGGATCTTCCTGGAGCGACCTGATGGCTCTGTGGCCGATTTTTATTTCTTATGCCATCAGCTTCGCATACATAGGAATTTACTGGGGCAACCATCATCACCTCCTGCACAGCATGAATAAAATTACTTCAGGAATCATGCTGGCGAATTTGAATTTATTGTTTTGGCTTTCATTGATTCCATTTGCAACCGCATGGATGGGAGAAAATCATTTTGCAGAAAATACCGTGGCTTTATATTGCCTCATGTTGCTAATGTGTGCATTTGCATATTATATTTTACAAACGCTTGTAGTCAAACACCATTTGCATCCGGACGAATTTACAAAAGCCCATAAGATGCAAAATCAAAAAGGTCAAATATCTCTCTTGGCCTATACCCTCGCATTACTGGCCTCCTATTTTTACCCACTCATTTCAGGTATACTCGTATTTGCAGTTGCGATACTTTGGCTGATACCGGATAAGAATATTGAGAAGGTGTATAAGTAGAATGAATTCAAGTACCAAGCTGTTTAATTTTTCCAATCGAAGAAAATGGTATAATACTCAAAAATGGTTGAAATTTATTGAACTAACATTCGTTAGTACTAGTTGATTCCTAAAAGCCTAAAAGCCTAAAAGCCTAAAAGCCTAAAAGCCTAAAAGCCTAAAAGCCATCTCCCTATCCAAATAATTCAAATCGAATCTGTTCTCTTGGAATTTTTTGTTCGAGATACAATTTGGCAATGGCTTCGTCGATCATTTCCTGCCATCCGCAAAGCATGAAAAGGGCTTTATCGCGATCAAGGGTATTACTGGCTAAAGACTCCAAATAAGCTGCATGAACATAGGAATTCATAAAACGAATACCCTTAAAATCTTTTGGACTGAATTCGTTTTCGCGAGAAAGGCAAATCGTAGCAAAAAAGTTGGGAATACCGCTAGCCCATTGTGACCATTCATGGCGAAAGAGAATGTCATCAGATTTCCTGCATCCAAAAATTAAATGAATAGAACTAAAGGAATGACCCGATTGAAGGATCTCCTGTAACATGGCCCGATAGGGTGCGAGCCCGGTTCCAGTACAAATCATCACCAATTGCATACCTGACATTTGGGGAAGGACGAAAGTTCCTTCCGGACCTTTGGCTTTTATGATATCTCCTTTCTGAATTTTATGAAAGAAAAATTCAGAGGCCGGACCGTCTTTTTTGTAAGAAATGCAGAATTCAATTTGTTGCGTTTCGTCGCAGCGATTCGCGATACTGTAGCTCCTCCAGCGCTGTAATCTCTTTTCACCAATGGGCAAATCGCAGGTTAAGAATTGTCCGGGAACATAATTAATAGGTTCAGGACTTTCAGTTTGGAAAATAAACCGTCTGGTGTTGTCCGAGTCTCTGAAGCTTTCAAGAAGTTTTAAAGAATGCCAAATCGCTGGTGGCATAAATTTTTGAACTATAACAATTGGTATTCTAAATTGGTTACAATACCAGTTCAGAATAGGGGATGAGTTTTTGAAAACCCTTATTTTGAAAATAGGCTTCTGTGTCCTGCCGCGATTTGTTGCTGCTGATGAGTGCGAGATCGCCGCCCCAGGCGCCAAGAGATTTTACTTCGCCCCAGTAGTCTCTGAATAATCGGTCCTTGATTTTATCCATCTGAAGATATTCCGATACTAAATTTTCGTGGTCGCGAATCCAATTTTCAAACTGCTCTAGATTTTTAAGATCTAATACTTTTTCAGTCAGGTCAGATGCTTTTTGGATGATGTCTTTAGACGGTTTGTTTTTCCTGGCAGTTTCAACAGCCTCCCGGCTATCCGTTTTATGATTTAGGACTACGAAATACAATTTATCGCTGAATGAGGGTTTGTAATCCACTTGTTCGAGATCTATTTCGCCATCACCCAAAGCATATAGCAAAGGGCCCGAAGCCCCGGCACATGCGACATCATAACCAGATCCAGTCTCTACATCAAAATAAAGATGGTAGGGATTGACATCAGCCCATAAGGCCATGTTATAAATCAACGTTGAACTCGACCCAAGACCCCAATCCAATGGAAATTCGAGGTAGTGGTCAACTTTATATTTTTTCCAATGGGACAGAAACTCAGAATTATTCTGGCAGCAGGCTTTTAAAATTTTGCGCAGATATTTGCCTGTTTGGGGATCAGACGATTCAACGACATCAAAACCCAGCAAATCGATTTCTGCAGAAAACCATTTCTTACCTTGGGCATCATAAGCATTCCAAAGAATTTCTGAGCCGCTCAATTCTTGAACCTTCATTTTCTGACCCAGACGCGACGGCAATGCCAATGCCTTAGCACCAAAGAGTACGAGATATTCCGAACTCAACAAGACTTTGCCGCGTGCGTAAAATTCTGCCTTAATAGCCCAGGTTTTAGGTAATTGGGGCGAATATAAGGAAAATTTATATATATGTGGAAAATCAATATGAGAAGAAGGAATATGGGGTATAGATGATGGATTAAGGATGATGGAGTATAGATGATGGATCAAGGATCAAGGATGATAGATGATAAACAACTGAATCCTACAATTGTCAGTTTAATAATATCCATTAATTTGCTATAATTTCTATTGATTCTTCTAAGCCAAACAAACCATCTATTATACTTTGTGGTCCTTTGTGACTTTGCGTCTTAGTGGCAAAAAGGATGATGCTGATTTACCAAATCTATTTAGGAATCAGAATTTAGCCTTAAGAGTAAAATTGAAGGATGAGATGTTGGATGATGGAGTATAGATGATGGATCAAGGATGATGGATGATAGATATCCCGACATGAAGCCTCTGCTAACAATAACGTGCAGGCATAGACGCTGCACCGCCAAACATAATCATCCAAAAATAAGGAATTACTTTTTTATTACCCGAAAAAATTAAAAGAGAATGATTTTCGAAGCTTGGCGGTGTAGAGTCTATGCCATGATATGCCTCGTTCTTTTTCATTCATTATGCATACATCAATTTGCCTTTTGGAGTTGGAATGGTTCTTCCAATTGATTTGGCGGTCTCAATCCACTCATCAATTATTAACTGTACATTTGAAATTGCTTCTTGATATGTATTGCCGTCCGCTTTACAGCCAGCTAATTCTGGAACTTCTGCAATGAATGATTGATCTGGCTCGCTCCAGTAAATAATAATTTCATATTTATAATTCATCATCTTCTCGAATTTCTAGTTTGTAATTAATAATAATTTCTCTCACTTGTTTAACTTGATATGCTTTTGAATGACCATTAATATCTTGAATATTAATAATTTCCTGAACACCTTCTTTGTAATAAATATAGTGGCTTCCTTTAATCCTAACATCAAATCCAAGTTTCATAAGCATGCTACAAAGATCATTGAACTTTATATTGTGATCAGACTTTCCAGTGAGTATCTTATCTAGTAACTTGGAAGCCTTTCCCATTGCACAAATATAAAGATTCTTATTATCATTTTAGAGCTGTTAGTATGAGTCATTACTTGCCGATGTCAGGAGATGATGGATGATCAACAACTGAATCTTACAATTGTCAGTTTAATAATATCCATTAATTTGCTATAATTTCTATTGATTCTTCTAAGCCAAACAAACCATCTATTATACTTTGTGGTCCTTTGTGCCTTTGCGTCTTAGTGGCAAAAAGGATGATGCTGATTTACCAAATCTATTTAGGAATCAGAATTTAGCCTTAAGAGTAAAATTGAAGGATGAGATGTTGGATGATGGAGTATAGAGGATGAATTATAGTTGATGGATCACGGCTGATGGATTATGGATTTTGGAGCAGTGATTATAGGTTAATGCTATTTTGAGCGAGGATTATGGGTTACAGCTCAAAGATGAGATCCAAAGATTATGGAGTATAGATGATGGATCAAGGATTATAGAGTGTCAATGTCAATGCCTGAATAGGCTTGATCGTTTAGTGTAATTTTTTACTCGAATTATTTGCAAGGATAATGGATTAAGGACTCTATAATTTATTGGCAATTGCTATTCAAAGCAAGTAAAATAATGATAACTTAATGGGCATATATATTGAACTAACAATCGTTAGTATTTGTTGTTTCTATCAGACTATCAGACTATCAGACTATCAGACTATCAGACTATCAGACTATCAGACTCAAAGCCACATTCAAACATTCCTAAATGCCTACATTCCTACAAGCCTAAATCCCTAAATCCCTACATTCCTACAAGCCTCCACCCCCCTCATTTCAACTCCCACTCCGCGGCCTTTTTTGCTTCAACCATTAATTCGTAAAAACGAGCCATGGCCAGACTAGCGCCTTGCTCGTAGTCATACCAGGATTTATAAGTTCCGTCTTCATATTCGATGAGCATCGTAACGGTTTTATCAGCACTATCCTCTCCAAATTTGTCGAGTTGTTTATGAACCTTTAAATAATTGGCAAGCGCAAACAAGCGGTCCAATAAATCCGGCTCGCAAACAGCAGTGTACATGCCGACTTCTTCTTCTGTATTGCTGATATTGTTGCGTAGCATTTGTCCGTCGGCACTGATTTTTAATCTAAAATCTGGACAACCACCGAATTGACAAAAGATATGTATCTGCAGGAATTTAATGACTCGCGTATCAGGTTTAGGGTTGAATTCAAGAATATGTCCATGTGCATACAAAAGGGTATCTTTTTCATCAAGCCCATTTTGTAATAATCTTTATACGTTGTAGGCAATCGGACCTCCATACCATCTTTTACAACGGTAGTGGTGCTTGTTTTAAATTGTTTAAAAATGATGTACAATTGTTTTCGGGTCTCTTCAATAAATGGGATGACGAGATCACCTCTTTTTTTGGAAGGATACAATTGCAAAAATTCCCAACCTTCCTGTTCGTCTAATTCATCTTTGCCAAATATAAGATAATGCGTCTGATCTTTTCTTTGTTTGCCGGTTACAAAAAGATCTGAAATATTGTCTTTATTAAAATCTCCAACGTACCATGGAGAATACTCCAAGGAATCTAGATACCATTGATTTTCTTCATGGGGGCACTTGATTCCTAAGTCAAAATTTTTTAGTGTGGCAAAATTATCTTTGATAAAGATACTCACTTCTTTGTCGACCGTAAAATCATCAAAATTTTGGGCCTTAACAAAACATGACAAGCTGGAAAATGCGAGTATGAATAAAATATTTTTCTCCATGTGTTAATTCAATTTATAACTCAATCCGATAGCTTCTATTCCCGACAATAAATCACTTCCAATGCTAACTCTTTTGGGTGAAATTAATGCAAGCTGAATTTTATCTTCTGAATCCAATACTTGAAGATTGACAGGTATATTCCCTTTGTGCGATTTGAGTATTTTTTCGAGCGCATCGCCTGTTTCGTCCTGAATGGATTCTAATTTAACGAACAGTTGTAAGGATTTTTTATACAAATTTTGTAAAGACTCGGAAAGGATCACTATGTTGTTAACTTGAAATTCCCATTCATCCGTTTTTTCGGGCCTGAATCTGCTTTTACCGTAATTGCCGTCCACCATTACAGCTTGTCCATTGTTGAGAAAAGCTTTGTATTGAAGATATTTTTCTTTAAAAAGGCGAATCTGGATGCTTCCGTAATAATCCTGAATTTTGATAATCCCAAATCCTTCTCCACGTTGATTGGTGCGGTGTTGGGCTTCTGCTATGATACCGCAAATCCGATGTCGGTATCCTTCTCTGTTTTCTTCTTTGAGTACATCGAGTTGATCAATGGTAATTGTTGCAGCATGTTGAATTTCGAGTTTATAGTCATCCAGCGGGTGTGCGCTTAAATAGATCCCTGCAATTTCTATTTCTCGTTCAAGTTTTTCAAGAGTGGTCCAGGGTAAACATTCCGGAGCTATGGGAATTGGTATTTCATCATGAAAATTTTCGCCAAATAAAGAAGCCTGCAAATTATCTTTCGAAGATTGGTATTGGTTGCCCCAGCGAATCATGTATTCTATGAAACTTGGATATTTATCATAGGGTGCAAAATATTGAGCCCGATGCATATTTGCAAAACAATCAAAAGCGCCACCGTAAACACAACTTTCAATAACTTTTTTATTAAATACTTTTGAATTTAGTCTTTTGATAAGATCTCCGAAATCCTGAAATGGTCCATGCGCATTGCGCTCAATCATAATTTCTTCGACAGGACCTTCACCAATGCCTTTTAATGCAGACAATCCAAATCTGATCTGGCCTTTCTCATTTACAGTGAAATCAATTTCAGATTCATTGATGTCCGGACAAAGCACGGTGAGTTTCATTCGCTGGCATTCTTTGAGGTAGATGCTTAAATCTGAAACATTATTTTTGTTTGCTGTAAGTACAGCTGCCATAAATTCGGCCGGAAAATGAGTTTTTAGATAAGCAGTTTGAAACGCAAGAACTGAATATGCAGCTGAATGCGAACGATTAAATCCATAAGAGGCAAATTTCAACATTACATCAAAAATCTCCTGCGCGTTTTTAGGATCTACTCCTTTTTTCTGACTGCGTTCGACGAAGAGTTTACTCTGTTTTTCCATCTCTTCCTTCTGCTTCTTTCCCATCGCCCGCCTGAGAACGTCGGCTTCGCCCAATGAATAGTCAGCCATGATTTGTGCTGCCTGCATGATCTGTTCCTGATAAACCATGATCCCATAAGTTGGACGCAACAATTCTTCCAGCCATGGATGCGGGTATTCGATGTACACGCGTTTGTGTTTGCGTGCAATAAATTCATCAATATAGGCCATCGGCCCGGGACGAAACAAAGCATTCATTGCAATGACATCTTCAATGCTGCTGGGCTTCAGATTTTTCAAATGACCCCGCATGCCTTCGCTTTCAAATTGAAACAGACCTATCGTATTTCCGCTTTGAAACAACTCGAGCGTTTGAGGGTCATCGAAAGAAATTTCATGAAGATCGACGCGTGCTTCAGGTCCGTATTTGCGTTCAATATTTGTTTGCGTATCATTGATAATGGATAAGGTATTTAACCCAAGAAAATCCATTTTTAGTAGTCCTGTTTTTTCGATAACACCTCCTTCCACTTGTGTTACCAATAAATCAGTGTCCTTTGCAGTGAAAACCGGAATGAATTTAGTGATCTCATCAGGCGCAATGATAATACCGGCAGCATGTACACCCGTGTTACGCACAGATCCTTCGAGCTTCATCGCCATTTCCAATACTTCAGATTCGAGGCCCGTTTGCTTCCTGATTTGACGAAGATCCTCAATGCGTTTTTTCTCATCGGCCTGAAACTCTTCACTCAGATTTGTGGTTTCATCCATGATATATCGAAGTGAAATACCCGGACGTGTGGGCACTAATTTTGCAAGCCTGTCTGCAGAAGCTAAGTCAAGTTGCTTAACCCGCGCAACATCTCGAATCGAAGATTTAGCGGCCATCGTTCCAAAGGTTACAATTTGCGCCACCTGATTGCGGCCATATTGTTCGACCACATAGTCGATGACCTTTTGTCTTCCGCGATCATCAAAATCGATATCTATATCCGGCATACTGATCCGCTCCGGATTGAGAAAGCGTTCAAAAAGTAAATTGTATTTGATTGGATCTATGTCGGTTATGGTAAGACAATAAGCGACCACCGAACCTGCTGCTGAACCGCGACCGGGTCCAACACTCACACCCATTTCTCTGGCTTTGTGAATAAAATCCTGCACGATGAGAAAATATCCTGCAAAATTCATTTTTTCTATAACTGATAATTCAAATTGAATGCGCGCTTCATGAACAGCATCCAATGAACCATATCTTCTTCGCGCTCCCTCATAAACGAGATGCTCGAGATAAACATTTTGAGATGTGAAATTTGGTGGTAGCGGAAAATTCGGAAGTAATACATCTCTTTCGAGATTGGGTGTAAAACATCGGTCTGCAATTTCCTGAGTTTGGTCAACCGCATAAGCGACATCACTGAAGGTGGACATCATTTCATCATGAGTCTTGAAGAAAAAATCAGAACTCGGAAATTGAAAGCGATCTGTTTCTTCAACATTGGAATTCGTATTGACACAAAGTAATACATCATGAGGTTTGTGATCCTCTTCTTCGAGGTAATGTACATCGTTGGTAGCGATCACTTTCAGATTGTATTTTTTTGCAAAGCCCAATAGGACTTGATTGATATTTTCCTGACTTACGCCTGAACCATCTATGTCTTCACAATTGCGATGACGCTGGAGTTCGATATAATAATCTTCTCCAAACACATCCATCCACCACTTGAGTTTGCGCTCTGCTTCTTCAATTTGTCCTTTGACGATTGTTTGAGGAATTTCAGCTCCTATACAACAACTGGTTGCAATCAGACCTTCGTGATATTGAAGCAATAATTCTTTGTCGATGCGGGGAAATTTTCCGTACAGGCCTTCCGTAAAACCCAGCGAACAGAGTTTGGAGAGGTTTTCATAACCTATTTGGTTTTTCGCTAACAGCAATTGATGTACGCGTTCATCTTTTTCGCCTGCAGATTTGACAAATGATTTCTTATGCCTGTCCGGTACAAGGTAAAATTCGCAACCCAAAATAGGTTTGATTTTATTGGCTTTAGCTTCTTTTACAAAGCTGAAGCATCCAAACATATTACCGTGATCAGTCAGAGCGACAGCTGTTTGGCCATCGGCAGCCGCTTTTTTCATTAAAGAAGGGATATCGGTGGCACCGTCCAACAATGAGAATTGGGTGTGGCAATGCAAGTGTACGAACTGAGACATGGTCTAAATAAGGTGAGGTGGCAAATATACGGCATTTCAATGCAGTGGTAGTTCGAAATGTAACAAAGCAAGAACTTATGAAGTTGGATGGATTAGCATCTTGGAATCCAAGCAATTAAGAGGAAATAGATCTAATTTCAAATTCAATGGAATTTGTAATATCTTTGGATACAGCTAAATGCTTAATCATGAAAAATGCAATTCTCATATTCATTTACTGCGCATCTTGCAGTATCCAAAATTATGCGCAAGATCCCTTTCCGGGTTTTGTAACTGAAGCACAGGAATTTTACAAACAAAAAAACTATAAACAAGCGCAATTGAGCCTCCAGGATGCGATGAACGAATTAAACAGACTTATGGCCAATGATATGGCTAATTTACTACCAGATGAAATCAATGGCTTAAAAGCTATTCAGGCAGCTTTCAATAATTCAGGAATTATGGGCGGAGGCCTTTCTTTAAGTCGGGATTATAAAAATCCGACAAAGCCTGAAAATGATGCAGATATTCAAATTATGGCTAATTCACCATTAATGGGCGGCGTAAATATGTATATGAATAATCCGGCTCTACTGGGGGAAGGTGCAAAAAGTATTCGCGTTGGAACGCTGAGGGGTATTAAAAACAGAGATGATCGATTTTTATGGAAATGACGATCAGGTTTTAAAAATTCGGGCCACCCAAATACATTTACCCCTCGGACAAACACTAGTGGGATTTAATCTAAGAGGCTTTGCATCAGAGCAGGAAGAATTGGCCTTTGCCTCCAAATTAGATTTTGGAAAAATTAAAATTGCTGCCGGCGAATAAATTATTTAAGCGAATCCTAAATTTATCGATGCTATTCCTTCCTTCCAAAATGGGATGTTCAAACTAAGTGCTTATTCCTAAAATAACTCTTTTGATTTCCGTTTATACGCTCTAACACCTTTAAATGTAAAACTCCTTCAACTAATTATAGACCTTGCTGTTATTATTGCTTTAATAACATTACGCGATGAATTTAAATGAACCAAATAAAGCCAAAGAAGTCTTTGAAAAGAATCAAAATACAACAGAAGCTTTTGCAATAAAGATTGATAAACAACTGGAACTTCACGGCGATATCAGAATCGATCCTTACTATTGGTTGAATGATCGCGAAAATCCAAAGGTGATTGAATATCTCAAACAAGAAAACGAATACCTCGAAAATGTACTGGCCCCAGTGAAACCATTGCGCGATACATTGTATGATGAAATGTTATCCAGAATTCAGCAAGAGGACCAAACCGTGCCTTATCCTATGGGAACATATTTGTATTATATCCGCCACGAACATGGTAAAGAATATTCAATTTATTGCAGAAAAAAGCGGAACATACAGGATGCTGAAGAGGAAATCATTCTTGATGTAAACAAACTTGCAGAAGGGCAGAAATTTTGTCATGTCATACCGCCCAAACTGAGCCCTGATGAAAACAAAATGGTCTTTGGCCTTGATACCACTGGAAGAAATCTACATAAAGCATTTGTAAAGGATCTGAGGAGTGGTGAAATGATAGAAACGATCCATCGCATCATGGCTGGAGATTTTGTCTGGACACCCGATAATCATTCGTTTTATTACAATACAAAAGACGCAGAGACTTTGCGTGCAGATCAAATCTGGTTGCATACTTTGGGTTCTGCTGTAGATCAGGATCCCCTTATCTATCATGAACCAGATGAGACCACTTATGTGAGTATATCTTCATCAAAAGACAGATCTTATTTATTTATTCATTGCGGTTATACAGAAAATGTAGAATGTCATTTTTTAAGAATGGACGGAACAGATTCTCTGCTTCAATGTATGAAGCCAAGAGTCAATGGTTTTTATTATTCGGTAGATTATTTTGACCATCATTTTTATATCCTGCACAATGACCAGGCTGTAAATTTTAAAATAAGCAAAGCAAATGTATTGGAGTTTAGCTTTGATCAGTGGACGGATATCATCACCCACTCCGAGGAAGTATTGATTCAGGATATGGAGTTCTTTGACAAATACCTGGTGATTCATGAAAGAAGTAATGGATTGAATCAAATTCGCATTCATCCATGGAGTGGCGCACAGGTTCCACATTTTATACGCTTTCCGGATGCAAGTTATGATTGTTGGTTAGGTGCGAACAAAGAATTGGATACCGATGTACTCAGATTACATTATACCTCATTGACGACTCCAAGTTCGACATTTGATTACCACATCCCGGAACGAAAGCTGGAATTATTAAAAGAACATGCAGTGTTGGGGAATTTTGATAAAGAAAATTACCAATCAGAATATTTTAAAGCTCCTGGAAGGGATGGAACACTGATTCCAATTTCCCTGGTGTATCGCAAAGGATTTGAAAAGAACGGGAAAGCCCCATTATTGCTCAATGCTTATGGGAGTTATGGGATCAGTTATGATCCTGTATTCAGCAGTAATGCATTATCTCTATTGGATCGAGGATTTGTATTGGCAATAGCTCACATCCGTGGTGGAAAAGAAAATGGCTGGCACTGGTATGAAAAGGGCAAGATGTTTCACAAAATGAACACATTTTACGATTATATAGATTGTGCCGAATTCCTGATCCGGGAACACTATACAACTAACGAACGTTTGTTCGCACGCGGAGGTTCTGCGGGGGGCTTATTGATGGGCGTGCTGCTCAACCTCAGACCTGATTTGTTCAAGGGAATTCTGGCCCATGTTCCGTTTGTAGATGTACTTACCACCATGTCTGATCCAAACATTCCGTTGACCACAGGAGAATATAATGAATGGGGCAATCCTGAAATTAAGGAACAATACGATTACATGAAATCCTATTCACCTTATGATCAGGTGGAGGAAAAGGAATTTACAAATGTACTCATCACAACGGGTTTTTCAGATAGCCAGGTGCAGTATTGGGAACCAGCCAAATGGGTTGCGAAGTTGCGTACCCATCGAACCGACAAACATCATTTACTGCTCTTCCACACGAATCTGGATGCCGGCCACGGTGGGGCCTCTGGTCGTTTTGAAAGGCTGAAAGAAGTAGCTCTTGATTATGCATTCATGATCTTGCTTGCAGAAAAACAACAATAGGCATTGGCCAACGATATGCACAGATCGTTTTTACTTTCTTGTATTCATCATGTCAAGATTTAAGCCTTTGTACTTTCTAGGTGTAAAAATCCTAACAGCTGTCAAGATCAATGGATGATGTTTAGAAATAAAATTATAGGCAGGAATTCTTTCTCGAAGATAAACGCAGATTGAATATCCGCAGATTTTCGCGGTCCAATTTTTCAGCGTTAAATCTGCGCGATCTGCGGGAAACCAACGAATTTTGAAAAGAACCCCAAACCAAAAATGTAACTGCACAAGCTGAAACGAATAATCATTGGTATTTGTTGATTCCTAAAAGCCTAAAAGCCTAAAAGCCTAAAAGCCTAAAAGCCTAAAAGCCTAAAAGCCTCCCGACATCATAAAGTTATTGCAAATAAGAAGTTTATTTATGTCGGGAAAGCCTAAAATTTCGAGACAACCCACTTCAAATAATGAGTAATTTTTGAACAAACCAAATATTTTTGTTGTAAATACGAACATAATAAATTCCAGGTTTCCAATTCACAGTGGATATTTCAAAAGGAAGGGTTACATGATCAAATTTGGCTAAGGAGTAGGCCTGATGGTTTATCAGTTCAATGTAAACCGGGTCTGAATTTTGCGGACTTTGTATCATTATTTTTTCATGCGTTGGATAATAGCTAAGCTGATAAAGTGTTTCAATAGTTTTATGTTGATCTGCATTATTGGTAACTTGAATATCAATATTTTTACAAAGGCTATGCGATCCACTGGAGTTTCGTGCGGTCAAGCATACAGTATAAATCCCGTTGATTGAAAATAGATGACTGGGATGTTGAACTGAAGAATAATTTTCAACACCTGAATTCAGATCTCCAAAATCCCAGCTCCATTCAGTTGGTTGAAAACCGGAGAGGTCTCTAAAGTGAATTGTTAAATCATTTGTTGAGTTTTTCTCGTAACGCCATCGAGCTAAAGGAATGTTGTCAATACCCAAACTATCACAAATACTACCATCAATGGGTCCCAGTCGAAAGTTTGGGTAGGACGGTACCGACCGGGTATTGGGCGAAGGTAAATGTAAACTGCCTTCTTTGAACCGGCAGGCAGCACCGAGGCTATCTGGGTATTCGATGGTATGCATCCAGTAGGTACCGGTCGTTGTAGCGATATATATTTTATGATCGGGCGCAAGGACCATAGGGCCGGTATTACACTCTGCTCCGGAAAAAAATGAATCGATAAGACCTCCATATGATCCCACAAGCACTTTGCTTTTTGCTACATCCGATTGAGTCAAATCAAACTGATAAATTCGTTTCGAAGTTCCGAAATATAGTTTTCTGGAATCCGGAGAAAAAGCTAAGCCTCCTGAACCAAGGGTATCAGGAATGTGAATGGATTTCATATTGCTGATCAAACCTGCACAACGGTCAAAATCAAATAATTCCAGATAATCGCCTTGACGAAAATTATCCTGAGATTGAGAAATTCCATACTTCGTACCATCAGGACTGAATTGTGCTTGACCGATGCCTGTTTTTATTGGAATGGGCAATTCTACTTCATGTGACTTGCGGATACCTTGAGGCTCTAGAAGATATACAAGAATTTGTTTGGAATATCTTCGAGGGATCACAATCCACCAGTCACGCCCATTGGCATGGCGGCAGGCTTGCAATTTGCCAAACTCAAAGGCATCATCATCTACCAGTACATCGGATTCAATTACACGACCTAAACCATTTTCAAGTTCTATATTAATTGTAGCTTGAAGTAAACGGTTTACTTGAATAAAACTGTCACGCCTTGGTTGATCTTCCCAAAAGTATAAAACTTTATATAATTGTGGAGCATTTGGAAGATTTAATATCAATACAGATTGAGGAAGTGATGACCCGTATATACTGTAAAAAGCTGTTTTTAAATTTATGCGGCCGCCATTGACCATGGTATCTAAATTTCGGTTGTAAATAGTATAACCGTTTGACATAGCAAGAATGTTTTTACCATCTGGAGTGGAGATGATGGCATTGCCATGATCAACTTTATAATTGGAATGATAGTTTGTAATCCTCAATTCATTTTCATTGAAATCAAACTGCATGGTATGGGGACCAAAACCACTTAAATAGCCTAAAATCCAGTTGTGATCTTCGAATTGCGCTTTTAAAGAAAGTGGGGATAAGAAAATAAAAACGATGAAGTATTTGGTAATCATTTCTAAATAATTATAAAACCAGGGAGGCATAAACCTCCCTGGAATAAGTGAATCATAATTTCATAAATTTTACAAAATATTGATCATTTTCTGTCAGGAAACGTAAATAATACAAACCATTTTGAATGCTCTTAATATCGATTGAATTCGGGATGGTCTTACCCGAAAATTTCATCAAGACCTTTCCTTGTTCATTGATCAATGCAGCTTCAATAACTTTCAAGTTTTCGGCTGCATGCAAACGGACAGTCTGATCTGCAGGATTGGGAACAACATAGAATTCATTTGTTTTAGTTGTTTTGTTTAAATCGCTCAAAATAGGTATTGGTGGAAAACAAATCAGTTCGTCATCCTGGTCCTGAGAGGAAAATTGATTCATAATGAAGTTAACTACAAATTTTTAAAGCATAACAATACCAATACTCTCTTCCGAATAAATTCAAATATACTAAATTCCGGAGAGTGGTTAGAAAATATATTGACCACACCATTGCAAATAATATTAAAATTTAAATTCGATTATTCGCAGCCGACTTTAACTTTTCATATCGGTTTTTGATCTGTTTATGGAACTTGCAATTATAGATTTTGAAGTCTTTAATAAATCTTTTAAATTTATACAATACAGGAAAGACTTGCAATATGAAATTTGCAACTAGGTATTTAATACTCTTGAATTTGAATAAAAATGGGGTGTTAATTTTATAACGTATGCATTATATTATCCGTTCAAAATTTAGCCCATTTTCGTAAAAATGTATTAAAATTCAGGGTTTACCCTGATGGTTTATCAGGGTAAACCCTGAGTGCATTTTTATGATTAGAGAATACGAAGGCGAAATTCTGAACACAATAAATGAACAAACATTTTGCACACAATGATGCTGTTGCATACCTACGGCATGCGATTTCCGTAATCGCATTGAGCTACCGATATTTTGTCCCTTCGGGACATGGGAGCAAGAGTCAAGCGTTAATGGTCAATAGTCCAGACAAGTAGAAATTATTCAATAAGGAGGTGATGATGATGTCTGGAAGAGCAAGTCAAGATTGGAAAAATAATTTGAAAAACTTGTTTTTATTTGGACTAGCATACGTTAGGGTGTGGTTTTTATCTACAAGTCTATTCTCCAGACTTTCAGGCTTCTTCAATCTGCCTTGCCTAAATTTCTCCCCATCGTATTCCAAAATCCTTTTATATTTAGCTCGACAATTTCCACTTAATTTTATTATTTAACCATAAATCAAACAAAATGGAGACAAAAACAAATTGGATTGCGCTGGTTGTTTCGGCCTTAGTTGGAATGGCCATGGGCTGGCTTTGGTATGGCATGTTGTTTACAGACCTTTGGATGTTGGGCAACGGCATGACCATGGATGGCGAGAAAGTCATGAAAAATGGAGCTGAAATGCCCATGGACAGTTTACCGATGATCGTAAACATCATTAGCCTCTTGGTGTATGCATACTGCATGAACTGGCTGGTTAATAAAACCAGTTCCTTTGATCTGAAATCCGGAGCAACATTGGGAGCCGTGATCGGTGTGATTCACCTGTTTGGAATTTATACAGGAAACCGCTTTGCAGGCAATCCAACCAGCCTTTCAATGGTTGACGGATTTTATACCTTCCTGTTGTTTACAGTCATGGGAGCGATTATAGGTGCCTGGAGACCAAAGTAAAGAACTAATTTTTTTTTTCTAAAGATTTTGCCCTTGTTCCTGCTGTAGGAATAAGGGCTTTTTTTAGAAACTCCATTTTCCGCGAATGTAAAATGCATTTCCTATGGATTTATAGGTCTTTGATATTTCTGCAAAGGAAGACTGCAAGGTAATGTCAATATCAAAATTGGTTGCCGCATTCCAATGATAAGATGGAATACATAAAATGGTATTTTGGGTAGGTGAATAAATCAGCGCTAATGCAAGATTATGAATAGGGCTCAGAGATTTTGAAATGCCTGTATAAAATGTAGTGCGGTATGGGAAAAGTGACTTTGCTGATAATTGAGCGTCCAGAAAACCGCTGTTGCCAATAAGGCTGCCATTGGGTTGACTGTTATATAAATAAGCAAAAGACAAATACCATTCGTTGGTGAATGTTTGATCAAACATAAACGATAAACTCCAAACTCCACTGGTGTCGTCTGTATTTTTCTTTGGATGAAAATAACTGAATTCACCTTTAAATCCCGCATCCATGATACTTCCAGCCCAACCACCTCCAATAAAATAATCAGTGTTCAATAATCCGGTAAGCAATTGGAAATCATAAGCTGCTGAATTCCATTTGTATAAAATTCCTCCAATATGTTGATCTTTATTTTTACCTGGTTTATAGGCAAATTCAATGGAAGCATTTGAGCGAAGATTTTTCTGAATTCTCAATGCATCGCTGCCCGGACGCTCTTCATAATCGAAGTCCAAAAAATTGTAAGCATTAAAAATATCATTTGGATTCCAGATAGTGTTGATTCCCCAATTGATACGCTGTCGACCCAACTTAATATCCCATACATCCGTCGTATAATGCAAATACATTCGATCTGCCATGGAATGTATGACAAATCCTTTTTCATCCATCCATAATTTTGAAAGATTGATAAATCCCGCATCATCGTCTAGAAATGTACCGTAATTGGGAATCTCTTTGATCAGATCTCCCCAAAGAATTCGATTGCGCAGTTCTAATTTAAAGTAAAGTTTAGAATCCAGGTTTAATTTTAAATTGATCCTGTTGTGTAAGGTGTTGAAAGAAGTTATGGATTCAATCCTGTCCTGGAAAAATGAAGTTTGTATATCTTTAATATACCCTTTGATTTCGATCAATGGATTTTTGATCGTTTCTTCCTGTGCATTTACATGTAAGCCTAAACACAAAAGGTTTAATAAAAAAATATAAAAATAGGTTTTCAATTTGTGATGCGTCTGTTTTAATTTCTTGATGCGGGATCTGTGTCATCCACTATTTTTCCATCCTCTAATGTGATGATCCTCCTTGCCCGGTTAATGACTCTTTGATCGTGCGTTGAAAATACAAAAGTCATGTTTTCTTCTTCATTGAGTTTGGTCATCATATCCAGAAGATTTCCAGCCGATATTGAATCCAGATTAGCGGTAGGTTCGTCTGCCAGAATAAATTGGGGTTTTGAAGCCAGGGCTCTGGCTACGGCTATACGTTGTTGTTGTCCACCGGATAATTCTCCTGGCCTTTTATTTGCTTTGTTTTCCAGGCCTACTTGTTTTAAAAGCTCAATTACTCTTTGCTCTCTTTGATGAAGTGGTATTTTCTGAAGCAACATGATAAACTCAATATTTTCTTTGGCAGTTAAAACGGGAATGAGATTGTAAGACTGGAATACAAAACCAATATTATGCAAACGAAAATCTACCAGAGCATTTCCATGTAAATTTGTGATATTGGTCCCGTTGATTTCAACAAAACCCTCAGTGGGTTGATCAAGTCCTCCAATCATATTCAACAGGGTCGTTTTTCCGGAACCGGAAGGACCTTTTATGGCGGTAAACTCACCCTTGTTTAAATGCAGGTGAACTTGATTCAATGCATAAACTGGAACCGTTTTCTCATCGTATATTTTAGATAAATTGTGGGCATCTATGACGATTTGTTTCATGTTGCTTAAATTTTAATAGAAGCTGCGGGTTTCAATTTTAATGCGCGTTGTGCCGGAAACTATGAAGAAATAATGGCGGTAAAAATGACCATTAACAGAATTGTAATAAACTGGTCAGATTTCAAAGAAGGATAAATGACCGAGCTGTAACCGAAGCTTGAATATACTTCTGAAAAGTGACTAAAATCAATTCCCGTTTGTTGTGTTATGCCAATGGAAACAAATGCAAGGAGAATGCCAACAGGGCAACCTGCCAAAATAAGAAAAAAAGTTTCCAATAATATCATGGCGAAAATTCTCATTTTATTCATTCCCAGGGATAGCAGCATTCCAATTTCGCGAGTGCGTTCCAATACCGACATCATCATGGTATTGATGATTCCAAATGCAAGTGCAAGTAAGATAATTCCCATATAGATGTAGACCATTTGTGATCCGGCACTCACCGTGAATCCAATTTCAGGCGCAATTTCCATCCAGTTTTTAATTTCAAGATGTTTGAATTTTTGTTTTAATTGATTTGCCGTTTCATTTAAAGTTTCATTGGAATGGAGCAGTAAGGCGATTTCATTTATTTCTCCCTTTACGCCTGCCAGTGAATCGATGTCGTTGATCTGTACAAATACATTTGTTTCGTCGTAAGGTGAATTGTTTGTTTTAAATATGCCTTTGATCCTAAAAGCAGCAGAAGCAAGATTGCCTTGATGATCCTGAAAAGTGATGATTGCTTTTTTATGAAGGTTCAATTTTAATTTATGAACCAGTTTTTGACTCAGAATGATTTCATTTGTACCATCATTGCTAAAATAGTTTCCGGTTATGAGTTTGTCTTCGAGGCGGGTCAATAAATTTTCCTGCTTTGGGATAATGCCATTGATAAAAACCCCATGGCTCCCGGCAGACGATGATACCATACCTTGTAATATTAATCTGGCAGAAGCAGAATGGACCTGATTTGGAGATTGACATTTTTGAAGTGTTTCATATCCATCACTAATTGTAAACTTAATATCATGATCTTTTTTAAATTCGGGATGGTGCAATTGTATATGAGAAATTTCAGTGCGTATGGCTGAGTCAACGCGTTGTTCAATCATACCATTGTAAAATGCAATTAAAAAAATACCTGTCCAGAGACCTAAACTGATCGCTACTGCGAGAATGATACTTCTCTTTTTACTTCTCCAAATATTTCTCCAGGCAATTTTAATGAGCATCATGACTTATCAATTGCGAAGGGCTTTTATACCATCCAATTTTTGAATATGCCATAAAGGATAGATTCCGATAATAAATGCCAGGCACATGACAACCACAGATTGTGATAAAAATATATTCAGGCTTATAGCTGTTGGAATGATCGGTTCAAAACCAAATTCTTCATAGGCTTTAGCCATTTCTCCGGTAAACACTAATGGATTTTTATTCAAATAAACGACCAGCGGAAAACTTAGACCCATTCCGAGCAATATTCCCAAAGCGGTTATTAGTAGGGTCTCTCCAAAGAGCATAAGGCCAAGCCAGGATTTTTTCATCCCTATGGAGATCAACATTCCAAATTCTTTTCTGCGCTCCGCAATCATCATGAGAATGGTGCCGAAAAAACCAAAACCAATAATGAGATAAAGTACTCCTGAAAAAACATAGAAGGAAACGCCATCGGCTTTGATGTGATTGGATATTTCTGGCATCATCATTTCCCAATCCATGGCTTCATATTCATGCCCAAGTTTTAATTGAAGTTCATTGACAAGAATCTTCATCGAAGATGGATCTCGAAGTTGTAAAGAAACGGAACTCAATAAATTTTCTGCGCTTAGAAAGGACTGTGTAGTTTTTAGAGGCAAGTAAATAAAACCATCATTCATGGCCGGAGAAGCCAGCTTAACTATTCCTGACACTTTGTATTTGCCTGCTGCTATGGTACCCTGGTATCCTTGACCAAATAAAACCAAAGTATCTCCGCTATGAATTTCAAATCGCGTGGCCAAGCCTTCTGCAATTAGTATAGATTCTTCAGTTTCGGAAAAATAGTTTCCAGAGATCAATTTATTTTTGAGCTGGCTAAGTTTATTTTCTTTTTCCGGATCAGTTCCAACCAACATACATCCTTTTGTGTGTGACCCATTAGAAGCGAGTACAAATGTTTCAAGTCTTGGAACTATACCGGAGATATTCGCATGTTGTTGGATGATTTGTGTTAGTGAATCTTCCCAATAAAAACCATTTTCTAATATCCGATCGTTCCAATATCCATTTTTGTGAATCTGAACATATCCGGAATAGTAACCGACTACATTTTGGATTAAATTATCGAAAGCACCCGTTTGAAACGATTGCATCAGGATAGAAAACAATACTGCAAATGTAATAGAAGCCGTTGTGATAATAGTTCGTCGACTGTTGCGCCACAAATTTCTCCAGATCAGTTTAAGGATCATTGAAGTCGATTCATATTTTGACTCGTAAAAAAAGCATCATCGATTGCTTTGTCAAATGTAAGTGAATTGTAAATCAAAACAGTTTTATGTCCTTTTTTATCTGCAGGAATCATTTCCAATCGCGCTGGTAATTGACGGCCACCTAAATTTTTAATATCGGATGCATGCATGGTATTTACCAATTTTCCATCTTCATCAAAATAAGTTCCGTAAATCATGATATAGGTTTTCTTGTCAATGTAAAGATCTATACCGCCCCAGATCACAGCTGCTTGCTGTTTCGGTTGGAGGTGAATTTTATAACAACTTCTTTCGTCAATGACCGTGTCTTTCAACAAGCTGTGCTCATAATCTTCTAAAATGGATGCTTCTTTGACCAGATCATCGTTAGTAAAATCAGTGCCCATCCAACTTTGGCTCATCATAGAAGGAGGCATTTTAATATTGCGCTCGATGGAAGGAATCCAATTCCAAACTTCTTTTTTTCGTTTGAGGAACACAATACCTTTGTCTTTGACAGGTGCAGTGACCAGAATCATGGCCAAATCATTGCCTTTTCCCCAGGTCTTCATCGTCATTTCTCGAGACCATTTTGGACGAATCGTCTGGATGGTCATAGTGGCCATCGAAGTTTTCCCCCGCGCATGTTCATCTGCCTTTTTGACGATATCTTTTGCGTTTTGGGCTAAAGTACAATTTTGAAACACAAATATTGAGATAAAGCCAGTCATCAAAATTTTACAAATATTCATCATCACAAAAGGTCCGGGTTTAAAATTAATATGAAATCCCTTTACATTAATAACAGTTCTTTACAATAAGGGTTTTAGGGATTGATTATATTTTTTAAAATGCCATTGTAATATACAAATCCAAATTGAAAATAAATATGATTGGAATGTGTTATTTTCTTAGTTTTGGTATTTACTTACAATTTAGTTATTCATTAAATTCTTAACTATGATATATAAATTATTACTGGTCTTTATCAGTTTATTCCTCACTGGAATTTCTGCAGGTGCTCAAGCAATAAAAATTGGATCCCAAAGCAATGATCATAAAGTTATTGTGCGCGAATTTGTAGATACCTTGATCACCATGGATACTGTAAATGGTTATGAAGATATCCGAATCATGAAATCGAGTGGTATTTACTTAAAGTTAGTAGATTGCCAGCGATTGATGGGTATTATCAATTTGGGTCTGACACGAGCAGATTTGAATATATTGCGCTATGTGAGCAATATTCAAACCTATTGCATTCCAAAGCAGGATCCATCAAATTGGAAAATAGTTAATATGCAACTGACCATAGAAAAAAATGGATTTGATCCACTGACATTTGAAGAAACCGAAATGAAATTTTCCGATGCATTACAAACAGAACTTGAAAAATTGAATGCCGGGGATAGGGTGGTCGTCAATAAATTGCAAATGACGGGACCTGGTGGAAGGACTTGTATGTTTAGTTTTTCGGTGGTAGGGGATTAAATAAATCTATCAAATTAAAAAGAGCTCTGTTTTACAGAGCTCTTTAAGTTGACCCATAAGGATTCGAACCTTAACTGAATGAACCAAAATCACTAGTGCTACCGTTACACCATGGGTCAATGGTTTGATTTGGGCTGCAAAAATAACTAGATTCCTGAAAATTTATAGTATTAATTCAAGCAACTCGGCAGAAATCGAAAAAACAAGAATCGTCGATGCCCATAAGGATGCTGACGAAGCCGATTTATGGGAGATGAAATTGAGAAACTATTCGTTCCGGCTTGTCAGCACGCCGACAAACCGAACGAGCATTAGATTTTGAAGGGAGATTTTGTTAATCGGTTTCGTCGGCGTTCGAACCTTAACTGAATGAACCAAAATCACTAGTGCTACCGTTACACCATGGGTCAATGGTTTGATTTGGGCTGCAAAAATAACTAGATTCCTGAAAATTTATAGTATTAATTCAAGCAACTCGGCAGAAATCGAAAAAACAAGAATCGTCGATGCCCATAAGGATGCTGACGAAGCCGGTTTATGGGAGATGAAATTGAGAAACTATTCGTTCCGGCTTGTCAGCACGCCGACAAACCGAACGAGCATTAGATTTTGAAGGGAGATTTTGTTAATCGGTTTCGTCGGCGTTCGAACCTTAACTGAATGAACCAAAATCACTAGTGCTACCGTTACACCATGGGTCAATGGTTTGATTTGGGCTGCAAAAATAACTAGATTCCTGAAAATTTATAGTATTAATTCAAGCAACTCGGCAGAAATCGAAAAAACAAGAATCGTCGATGCCCATAAGGATGCTGACGAAGCCGGTTTATGGGAGATGAAATTGAGAAACTATTCGTTCCGGCTTGTCAGCACGCCGACAAACCGAACGAGCATTAGATTTTGAAGGGAGATTTTGTTAATCGGTTTCGTCGGCGTTCGAACCTTAACTGAATGAACCAAAATCACTAGTGCTACCGTTACACCATGGGTCAATGGTTTGATTTGGGCTGCAAGAATAACTAGATTCCTGAAAAATTATAGTATTAATTGAAGATGCTTATGAAAATCGAGAAAACAAGAATCGTTGATGTGCCGACAAACAGAAGAGATAAACACATGTAAAGTCTCAGCGAACTTAAACGAAATGAATTCCTATTTATACACCGTTAAGTGAACGAATGAGGAGTTTTAAACCTAGTTCAGCAATTTAGGTGTATAAGCAGAATGAAGATATATTTAGTATCAATTCCCCTTTCCGCATAGTGGAGAGGGGTTAGGTAAAACCTGAATTTGCAAATCCATAAATTATATAACTAACTGAATTTCAATATCTCAGGATCTCATAACGCATTTAAATACTTTTAAGCCTGTAAATACAATCAAGCTCCCTTCCACTTTCATCGATATCCATCCCAAAGCCAATAACAAATTCAGGCCCAATTTCAAAACCTACAAACATGGGCTGAATTGGATATTTCAAACAAGTAGGTTTGTGCAAAAGTGTGACAATCTGTAAACTGTTAAAGCCATATTGATTCAAATAGTTAAACAATTTGAATAAAGTAAGCCCCGAATCAATGATATCTTCTATGATCAAAACAGGATCCTTTTTGTTGAATTGATGGTGCAATTCCAGGGGTATTTGTAGAGTCTGGGTCGATTCGAATCCTTCATAAGTTTTCAATTGCAGTTCTGTTTTAGAAATAGGGAATTTCAAGTGTGGGATTAGCTTTGAAGCGAATGTTTCGGCTCCATCAAGTAATACGATCGTTTGAACGTTTTGAGAACTGTAATAAGCATTGATCGAATCAGCAAGCTCTATAATTTTTGATTCTATTCGTTCCTTTTCGATGTATTTTTCAAACTGGTAATCCCCAATTTGAATATTACCGGATTCCATACTTGTCAATTAAAAACACCAAACTGGCCATAGCTGCTGATCCTAGTGCCAATTCCCTTGGATGTACGGCATCAATGCGATCCTGTTCGGTATGGTGGTAATCAAAATACCGCTGACTGTCCGGCTTGAGGCCAAATAACATACCTTTTTGGCTTTTTAAAGGGCCAATATCTGCTCCGCCTCCGCCAGGGGAGAAATCAATATTGTAAGGCCCCAATAATTCCTCCCATTGTGGAATGACCTTTTTGAGGCGTTCAATAAGTTTTGCATCTCCATCAAAGCCAAAACCTTGTGGTGTGAACCCGCCGGCATCGGATTCGATTGCGGCCAGATGAAATTCTTTGCGGGCGTTGGAATAGGCTGCATAAGATAATCCGCCTGCCAGTCCGTTTTCTTCATTTTGAAACATGACACAGCGTATCGTTCTTAAAGGTTTGTAACCTAGAAGTTTAAACAAATAAAGAACTTCCAGGCTGTGAACACAACCTGCGCCGTCATCATGGGCTCCCCCGCCGACATCCCAGGAATCGAGGTGACCACCTACCAAGATGATTTCATCAGGATATTTGCTTCCCTTAATTTCACCAATAACGCTGTAACTTTCTTGCATGCCCCGGTTTTCGCATGAGGATTTTAAATACATATGCGTTGGAGCCGCTTTGAGACACTGACTCAACACATCTGCTGCTTTTGTGGATAAAGCCAAAGCGGGTATGACTTTGATTGAATCACTGAAATGTGTACCGCCAGTATGAGGCCAATCATCTGTTCTGCCGGTCATGGAGCGGATTATACAAGCAACGGCTCCTAATTTAGAAGCCAGATTTGGTCCAGCAGTTCTTTGATCGACTGCCGATCCATAGGCATGAAAGGTTCTTAAATGTTTATTATCGAAGGGCCGGCTGAGAAAAACGATTTTCCCCTTGACCCGGTCTCCTGCGGCTCTTAATTCATCCAAAGATTTAAACTCGACCACCTCTGCTGTTAGCCCATTGGGACCAGTACTTCCTGAACCCCCCAATGCCAGACATCGAAGTTCCTGAGTACCCATCGCAGGGTGATTTACGATTCGGGCTTGCTCTTTGGCGCCTCGATACCAATAATTGACTTTGCAAGGCAATCGATAGACGGTATCTGTTCCTAAACTATCCATCACTTGTGCAGTAAATTCAACAGCTGCCAGACTTTGGGGAGAACCTGCGATGCGCCCACCAATGTTTTCGTCCAAATAATGCAGCCATTTATAGGATAATTGCCTGTCCAATGCTTCCTCGTAAAATTGTTTAATCATAAAGGCATCATCCTCTTCCGTATTACCTTGAGCATTTGATTCAAAACTCATTGAAAGAAAACATAAGTACAGAATAAACTGAGCCTTTCTCCAACGACTAAAAACTATCGATTCTAAAATTTGCATATAATGTAAAATTGTCTGGCAAATGAATTTCCAACAAAGAAATCTAATTTGTAGGAAATCAAGGTATAAGTAATGGTATTTCCCTCAATTCCCTTAGCTTGTCTTATCTAAGCACAACAAAATAGGATATAAAGATACAATGGATTGAAACCTTGAAATTTAACAAATTCACCTCACCCCCTGCCCCTCTCCGCCTCGTGGCGAGAGGCTGGGGGTTAGGTGAATTTGTCCTTTACCGTTGGAAACCATTTAAGAATTCATGATCTTTGGCCGGAATTCAAATATAAATTAAATGCATATGAAAAATCTAATGGTAGTAAGTGTATTCATGTTTTGTTCATCGTTTCTTTACTCGCAGGTGGATGAACAAAGGGCAGCTCAGGAAAAAGAGAGAATGGATAAACTCAAATCCGAGACAAATCTGGAAGACAAGGAAGGTTGGTTGCATAAAGCAGCGATTGGTATGGATCTTGGACAACTGCTAAACATCAATCCATATCCCGGTGCCGGTAACAGTCGTTTAGGTTTCGGTGGTGCAATAAATTGCAATTCAAAATTTAAAATGGGATTGTTCCAATGGAAAAACGATATTCTATTTAATTTTTCAGCAGAGAGAACGGGATCCGGTACGATCAATGCAAACTCAAATGAAAAACAACCCTTTCGCAAAGCACTCGATATGTTACAGCTGAATTCCAATCTGGGATATAAATTTAACGAATCATCGGCATGGGCCTTTGCACTGGATCTCGGATTGCGCACACAATTGCTCAATAGTTATGTAGATTCAGCATCACAATTAATTTATATGAAAGAGTTGAATGTAGCACCCTACAAAACCGATTTGGTTTCAAAACTTTTTTCGCCGGCTCTTATTACAATCGCCCCCGGCATCGAATATTCAAAAAGTAAAGACTGGCAGATCTTCTTTTCGCCTGTGGGCGGACAAATCACGATCATCAGCGATCAAAACATAGCCAATCTAGGCATACATGGCACCGCATTAAAAGAAGGTAGCAATACAGAATACGAAACTTCAAAATTTGCATTGGGAGCCATGTTGAAAGCCGGATACAAACACAGGTATTTTGAGAAACTAAATGTAAGTAGTGAATTAAACTTGTTTTCAGATTATCTGGACAATCCGCAAAACATCGATGTGGTTTGGCAAAATTCATTTGCATATGAATTGTTCAAAGGATTTCACTTGCAACTCAAAGCGGATCTCTATTACGACGACAATAAAACTAACAACATCACTGATTCCAATGCAGTTGGGGGAATCAACGGTTCCGGTAAAAGAATAAATTTTATCGAACAATTGCTGGTGACGTATACGAGGAGGTTTTGAGGGAGTTGGCAGCTCAAAGCTCAAAGCTCAAAGCTCAAAGCTCAAAGCTCAAAGCTCAAAGCTCAAAGCTCAAAGCAATATTATTGAGTATTATACCTTAGGAAAAATAATTTAAATGAGCGGTATATTTTTTGAACTAACATACGTTAGTCGGTGTTGGTTCCTACATGCCTACATGCCTACATGCCTACATGCCTACATGCCTACATGCCTACATGCCTACATGCCTACATGCCTACATGCCTACAAGCCTACAAGCCTACAAGCCTACAAGCCTCCCGACATTATAAAGTTATTGCAAATAAGAAGTTTATTTATGTCGGAAAAGTCTACAAGCCTACAAGAGGAAGTTGGCAGTCCCGACATCAGCAAATTATTGAAAGTATGAGGCTTCTACAGGACAAACTATTAACTGTCAGTGCCTGATATAGGTTGACCATATTTTATCATTAAAAAACATAAAAATGGCAACAATTAGAAGGCAATTTAAAATGAGCATTGAGCAGCGTATGGCGAGGCATTTTTCAGAAAGTTTCAAACGATCGAAGGTTCTCGAGATAGAGCAAGGCAGGAGCAAAGTCAGTGAAATTTGTAAGGAATACGAGGTTAGCCCTACCAATGTATACAAATGGATGAGTAAATTTGGTGCAGCTAAAAGCCAAATTCGCATGATTGTTGAAACAAATTCCGACACTAAAAAATAATAGAACTTAAGCAAAAAGTTGCAATGGAACGAGTAATTGGTCAAAACAGATCTAATTGACTTTCAAACTAAGATGATTGAATTAGCAGAAGAAGCATACAAGATTGATATTAAAAAAAATATTCTTCAGCACAATCTGCTACTTCAGACAGGGCATATCCATTCTCATTAAATAAGTTGTACAGAGTAATGAATATCAGCAAACAATCTGTTCATCAAAGAATAGAAAGGAATCACCGGGATCTAGAAATAGAAGCACAACTTCTGTGGCTCATACACCAAATTCGTGAAGATCACCCTACGATGGGAGTGCGTGATCTGTTTTATAAAATTCGGCCAGAATCCATGGGCGGGGACCGTTTTGAAGCCTTTTGTAAAGAAAATAGTTTGATGTCCCTTAAGAAAGTATTTAGGCCAAGAACAACAGACAACACAGGGGTTATACGATTTGACAATTTGCTTATAGATCTCCAAATCAATCGAGTTGATCAAGTCTGGCAAAGCGACATAACCTATTTTGAATTAAACAATAGGTTTTATTATTTAACTTTTATCCTTGATGCTTATTCTAGACGAATTGTTGGGCTAACGTGTCGGATAATTTAACGACCATTTGTACCACAATGCCAGCCTTAAAATGGCTATAAAGTTGCGAGCCAAACAAAAGATGAGCGAATTAATTTCCATTCCGATGGTGGTGGACAATACTATGCAAAATCCTTTTTGAGCTTACCGCAAAATATGAAATCAGAAACAGTATGTGTGAATATGCTTGGGAAAATGGTAAAGCGAAGGTTAATGGAATCATAAAGAATAACTATTTGATACACAGGATATTAAAATTATCATCAATTGACTATAGAGGTTGACCGAAGTGTACAACTTTATAACTTAGAAAAACCTCATAAAGAGTTACAAAGATTAAGTCCTGTTGAATTTGAAAATTTGGATATAACTTTCAATTGCAAAAAAACACCGAGGATGAAAGAGTCATTTGATGCAAATAACAAAATATATGGGGTATCGAACCCCATATATTTTGAGCAAAAAACACCTCAGAATCTTGATGTATTCTCTGCAAATAATTCGAGTAAAAAGTTACACAAAACGGTCAACCCTATTTAGGCATTGACAAACCAACAACTATCATCCAACATCCAACATCCAACATCCAACAACTAACAACTAACAACTAACATCTAACTACTATCAACTCCCGACATCAGCAAGTTATTTTTCATAAAAGGCCACTTCATGTCGGGACAACTAACTTCCTCCAACTCTCCTTATCTTCACCCTTCATTTTAGCATTATGAAAAAACTGTTCCTCCTGGATGGCCATGCACTGGTATATCGCGCTCACTATGCCTTTATCACACGCCCTCTGATTAATTCCAAAGGATTAAATACGTCTGCCATTAATGGATTTACCCGCACTTTGTGGGATATCATCAGTCGCGAAAAACCGAGCCACCTTGCTGTGGCATTTGATTTGTCGGGCCCGACCTTCAGACATAAAGAATTTCCTGAATACAAAGCCCACAGGGAGGCCCAGCCTGAGGACATCACCAATGCTTTTCCCTATATCGAAGAACTCATCAAAGCTTTTAATATACCTATCGTTACCGTCGAAGCTTACGAAGCTGATGATGTGATTGGTACTTTGGCCAAGCAGGCCTCGAAGGAAGGCTTTGAAGTTTATATGGTCACTCCAGATAAAGATTATGGTCAATTGGTCGAAGATCATGTCTTTATGTACAAACCTTCCAGACAAGGCAATGGAGTCGATATATTGGGCCCTAAGGAAATTACTGAAACATGGGGAATAAAAAGAGTCGATCAGGTCATCGATATGCTGGGACTCATGGGTGATGCCGTAGATAACATACCGGGCATTCCGGGCGTAGGTGAGAAAACAGCAGCCAAACTACTCGAAGAATTTGATAGTATTGAAAATTTATTGCAGAACAAAGACAAAGTTGCCGGTAAGCTCAAGGATAAAATCATTGAGCACGAACATCTTGCAATACTTAGTAAAAGACTCGCAACCATTGATATCCATGCCCCCATCCGGTTTGACGAAAAAATGTATAGGCTTGAGGGTTTTGATAAACCACGTCTGATGGAGTTGTTTAAGCTGCTTGAATTCAGAAGTCTCGCAGATACCATTTTAGGTGCTGCGCTCAAGCCAACACAATCTTCCTTGTTTGGTGAAGAAGTAGTTCAGGAATCTTCTCTGGATCAGAAAGAGAATAAGGAATATAAAATAGGCGAATACGACATTCATTCAACTCCACATACATATCATTTAGTCCAAACCGATGCAGAAATCACGCATTTACTAAAAATCCTTTCAGATGCTTCCATCATTTCGTTTGATACGGAAACCACGGGTATCGATGCCAATCAGGCAGAACTGGTAGGAATGTCTTTTTGTTGGAAACCCGGCGAAGCATATTATATACCTTTTCCTTCGGATCAAATCAAAGCAAAAAAATTGCTTGAACCATTTAAAGGGCTATTGGAAGATCATTCTAAGAGATTCATCGGACAAAATATCAAATACGATATGCTCATGATGAAATGGTACGGTGTGCAACTTCCAGTTCCGGAGTTTGACACTATGATTGCCCATTACCTGATCGAACCTGATCAGCGGCATAAACTGGATTATCTCGCCGAAAGTTATCTCAATTACAAAATGGTAGCTATCGAAGAATTGATTGGGAAAAAAGGTGCTCAACAAGGTTCCATGCGGGATGTCGAATTGGAAAAAATTAAAGAATATGCTGCGGAGGATGCTGATATGACTTTGCAATTGCTTCCGATATTGAAAGATGAAATTCAAAAAAATGAATTGGATACGGTGTTGCAAAAAATTGAACTCCCGCTTGTAAAAGTATTGTGCGATTTGGAATTTGCCGGGGTGCGCATCGATGGTGATTTTTTGAATGATTATTCGAAAGTTCTTGAAAAACAAATTTATACCGCCGAGCAACTGATTTACAAAAAGGCGGGTGTGCGTTTTAATATTGCAAGCCCCAAACAAGTAGGTGAAGTGTTGTTTGATAAATTGAAAATTCCATACAAATGGAAAAAAACGAGCACCAACCAATATAGCACAGATGAAGAAAAATTAAGCGAATTGGCAGAAGAAAATGAAGTTGTCTATGATATTCTTGAGTTCCGGAAATTATCAAAATTGAAATCAACTTATGTTGATGCTTTACCTTTAATGATAAATTCTAAAACAGGAAGAGTACATAGTTCATTTAATCAGGCACGTGCTGCAACCGGAAGGCTCGCCAGCGAAAATCCCAATTTGCAGAATATTCCCATTAAAGACGAAGCCGGACGTGAGATCCGCAAAGCATTTATTCCCAGAGACTCCGATCATGTTTTAATTTCGGCAGATTATTCGCAAATAGAATTGAGATTGATTGCTGAGATAGCGAATGAAGAAATGATGCTCGATGCTTTTATTAAGGAACAGGATATCCATCGTGCAACGGCTGCAAAGGTCTATAATGTCGATTATGATCAAGTCACCGGTGATCAGCGACGCAATGCTAAAACTGTGAATTTTTCAATCTTATATGGTGCCGGTTCTACCAATATATCAAGACAATTGAACATCAGTCGAACAGAAGCCAAAGATTTGATCGATCAATATTTTAAAACCTATAGTGGATTAAAAGCTTATATGGCCAATGTGGTCGATAATGCGAGAAGTAATGGCTATGTCACGACGATGTTGGGTCGCAAAAGAGTCTTGCGCGATATCAATTCTAAAAATGCCCTGGCACGAACCAACGCGGAGCGGGTGGCCATCAATACACCGATTCAAGGTACCGCAGCAGATATGATCAAATTAGCGATGATTCACATTCACGATCGCTTGCGAAAAGAAAAACTGGAATCGAAAATGATACTACAGGTCCACGATGAATTGGTTTTTGATGTACCAAAGAGCGAATTAGATATCATGCAGCAGATGGTTCAATACGAAATGAAACATGCGATCCCGGAACTAAAAGTTCCCATAGAGGTAGGTATCGGATTTGGAAATAATTGGTTGGAAGCGCATTAAATTTTAAAGTATGCAATTAGCACAAGCATTATCCGTAAAAGATTTGGCCGAGCGATTTCAGATGAAAATCATTGGTCAAAAAGACCAACTCATTTTTGGGATCAATGAAATACATAAAGTGCGAAAAGGTGATCTCACGTTTGTAGATGTCGAAAAATATTATGCTAAATCGATAAACTCTGCCGCAACGACCATTTTAATCAATAAGGAAACGGATTGTCCAGAAGGAAAAACTTTATTGATAACCGATCAGCCCTTTGAAGTTTATAATCAACTGGCGCTTGAGTACAGACCTGTTGTAAACCAGCATAAGTTAATTTCCGACAATGCCTGGATTCATCCTACTTCACATATCGATTCCAATGTTTTTATAGGCCATCATGTAGTGATTGGAGCCAACAGCTACATTGGTGCCAACAGTGTCATTGGAGAATATACAGTAATAGGGCAACACGTAAACATTCAGCCGGGTGCTCTTATTGGAACAGAAGCATTCTATTTCAAAAAAACTTCAGCCGGGTTTCGGAAATGGAGATCCTGTGGTCGCGTAGTCATTCATGATCACGTCGATGTGGGTTCAGGAACGACAATCAACAAAGGGGTAAGCGGAGATACGATCATTGGTGAAGGAACTAAAATTGATTGCCAGGTGCATATCGGACATGGCGTTGTCATTGGCAAACATTGTTTGTTGGCAGCACAGGTCGGAATTGCAGGCAAAACCATCGTCGGCGATTGGGTGACTATGTATGGACAAGTAGGTGTCGCGCAAAATTTAAAAATTGGCCATCGCGTGACCTTGCTAGCGAAATCAGGCGTTGGAAAAGATCTCGAAGCTGGAAAAAACTATTTGGGGGCGCCTTGTGAAGAAGCAAGGGAAATGATGAAGGAAATGGCGACTTTGAAAATGATGGCGAAGGATTACAGAAAGTGATGAGTGAAGAAAAGGGAGTGTGTGGATGCTTGTGGTCAGTACACCCCTTAAAAAGCGAGAACAAAATAAATAAAAGTCAATTTATCGTCCGTAAAGAAAACGGAGTTTTCCTTACACTCGTGCAACGTGAATTTCAATAAATCATAAAATTCCTCCCCTCTCCGCTCAGTGGTCGGGGGTGAGGTGAGCATTTTTATAATACGATGCATCTTTAATCTGTATCCCACTTCTTAGCCCATCGGTGGCTGGGCTTTTCAATGATGATGTAAAAAATCCAGGATGCAAAAATTGTTGCTGCGATACTGATGAGCAGGTTTTGAAAGAGCTTGCTGTCCGGATAAGTTCTTCGCAATACATCCATGAGCGTCCATCCGATTTGAATATGTATCAGGTAAAAGGAATATGAAATTTTTCCAAGAAAGACCAAAGGGCGAATCATTTTATTAAAATAGAGTATAAATATGGAAGAACCCACCACTGCAGATAAATGATAAATATCAAAACACCAAAAAGTAAGTCCGAAACAAATAAAGAGTCCGATCCAAACTTGTTTTGTATTGAGGTCCCCTATGTAATAGTTAAAAAGTACAATACCCGTGGCGAAATGGCATCCATAATAAAGTACAAGCTCATCTGCATTGATCCAGCGACCCATGCAAAAACAAAAGAGTACCAGCGTAGCTGTCCAGGTTTTTCTGAATAATAAAAATGGAAAAATGACAGCCATGAGCAAGTAATATTGAATCTCAATGGCCAGACTCCAGTATATACCTTTCAACCAAGGAGTTCCTAAGAAATCATTGATATGCAAAAGATGGTACAATAATTCTGTCCATTCAAAATCAATTTCCTTGTCTTTGTAATGTTTGAAAAAAGTAGCACAATAGTCAATGATAAAAATTAAAACAATACTGCACCAATAGGGTGGTTCTATGCGAATCAATCTTTTAAGCATGAAATTTTGAGCCTTCGAATGTACATATTGGGATTTGTACATCGTAAAAGGAATGACAAAGCCGCTGATGACGAAGAAAATTTCTACCCCAAGATAACCTTTCGAAAAAATAAATCTAAAAACATGCTCTTCCGGAAAGAAGCCTTCAGTGAAATGGTATAAACAAACGAGCAAGGCCACCAGGCCCCGCAACATATCAATAGAATACAGGTGTTTTCCCTGCATAAGCCTCAAATGTATAAAACCCTTTGCATCTTGCACTAAATGTTTTTAATTCATGGACAAAATCCAACAATTAATTTGGCTTGAAGATAAAATTCTGCGGTTTTAATATCTTTATTCCTAATGTATGAAAAATGCTTCAATCAAAAGTTTATGAAAGAATGCTTATTGCTATTTTTGAGTGGCTGGCTGGCTGTATCTTCAAATGCCGCTAAAGTGGATACCGTTCAAATCTACAGTAGGTCAATGAATAAATCTTTTCCAGCTTTAATTTTTAAACCGGAAATTGAAAAAAAGACCCAACAGAAATTTCCGGTCTTGTATTTATTGCATGGCCACAGCAGCGATTATGCCGGATGGAACTATATTGAATCGCAATTAAAAAATTGGGCAGATGATCATAGGATTATCATTGTATGTCCCGATGGAGACTATTCAAGCTGGTATGTAAATAGTCCGGTCAGGAGAAACAGTAAATTTGAAACCTACATCGCTAGAGAAGTAGTAAAATATGTAGACGATCATTATCCAAGTATGAAAGACAAAACTTATAGGGGGATAACGGGCGTTAGTATGGGCGGACATGGGGCCATATATTTGGCTTTAAATCAACCGGATGTATTTGGAATAGCAGGAAGTATCAGCGGAGCTTTGGATATACTCCCTTTTTCGGACGAATGGAACTTGCAGGAAGTATTTGGACCGCTCAAAGGGAATGAAAAGATTTGGAAAAAAAACCCTGAATATACCTTGTGAATACCATGAGGGTCCCGGCGGCCATGACATTCCTTATTGGATCAAGGCTATCGAAAACCAGGTTTATTACTTTGCAAACCAATGGACTAAACGACCTGGATAGTCATTTTCAAAGAAGTCATATGGAAAAAAAAATATGTATTTTTTGCGATGGGTCAGTGTTTTGTGAGCTATTTTCCATTCTTTAGCTACTTTTGCTCCACTTATGGATGTTGACGGTCTCAAACGCATAGCAAGCCAGGTCAGAAGGGATATCATTCGCCAAACCAATCGTTGCGCAAGCGGCCATCCTGGTGGCTCTTTGGGATGTGCTGATTTCTTGACGGCACTGTATTTCAAGTTTTTGCGAAAAGAATTGCCTTTCAAAATGGAAGGTCATGGCGAAGACTTGTTTTTTCTTTCCAATGGACATATATCGCCGGTCTTTTATTCTGTTCTTTCAAGAAGTAATTATTTTCCAATTGATGAGCTCAATACCTTTCGTCAAATAAATTCCCGACTGCAGGGTCACCCCACTACTCATGAGGGATTGCCCGGAGTCCGCGTTGCATCGGGTTCATTGGGACAGGGATTAAGCGTCGCGCTAGGCGCAGCTTTGGCTAAGAAAATAAACGGAGATCCACATTTGGTTTATGTACTGACAGGCGACGGAGAGTTACAGGAAGGCCAGGTTTGGGAAGCAGCAATGGCAGCAGCACATTACAAAACAGATAACATCATTGTCACCGTCGACTGGAATGGGCAACAAATCGATGGTCCAACCCGAAAAGTAATGGACCTGGGCGATCTGGAAGCTAAATGGCGGAGTTTTGGCTGGGACCTTCTTCATATGAATGGAAATGATATGACAGAAGTTGTGGCAGGCATAGAAAAAGCTATTTCCAAAGCAAATCAGCAAAAACCCATAGTGATTTTAATGAATACCATCATGGGCTTTGGTGTTGATTTTATGATGGGCACACATAAATGGCATGGGGTAGCCCCTAATGACGAACAAACTAAAGTTGCTCTGGCGCAGTTGGAGGAAACGCTGGGAGACTTTTGAGTAAGCAGGGGAGAAGACTAAAGCGAAAAGTCTAAAGCATAGAGGAGAAGGAGTACCATGAAGAAGTTGGCAGTTATCAGTTGTTAGTAGTTAAAAGTAAAAGAGTTTAAGTTTGTAATAAGGGAAAGTAAATCACGTGATAAATTTTAATCTTCTCATGATCCTTATAACTTTCACCTTTCGCCTAAGAATCTGTTCTATAATTTAATATTAATAACAAATGGCCTGGGATATATATCAATCAACAAAAAAATCTGCAACTCGAAATGGATTTGGTGAGGGTTTGCTGGAATTGGGAAGAAAAAATAATGAGGTGGTCGCATTATGTGCAGACCTGATCGGATCTTTAAAAATGGATGCTTTTGAAAAAGAATTTCCGGAGCGATTTTTTCAAACAGGCATCGCTGAAGCGAATATGATTGGCATGGCTGCTGGCATGGCTACAGTGGGTAAAATTCCATATACCGGTACGTTTGCAAACTTTAGCACTGGAAGGGTTTATGATCAGATCCGTCAGTCCATCGCATATTCAGAAAAAAATGTAAAAATTTGCGCTTCGCATGCTGGCCTGACTTTAGGCGAAGATGGAGCAACGCATCAGATTTTGGAAGATATTGGTTTGATGAAGATGTTACCGGGGATGAGTGTTGTAGTTCCTGCTGATGCTTCTCAAACAAGGAAGGCGGTATTGGCTATTGCTGATCATCAGGGTCCGGTGTATCTCCGTTTTGGCCGACCCGATTGGCCGGTGTTTTTAGAAGAGCAAGAGTTTGAATTTGGCAAGGCACAAATTCTCAAAGAAGGAAGGGACATTACGATCATTGCAACCGGACATTTGGTTTGGATTGCCCTGGAGGCCGCCAGGGAATTGGAAAAACAAGATATAGATTGCGAATTGATCAATATACACACGATCAAACCTCTTGACGAAGAAGCAATACTAAGTTCAGTCATGAAAACCAAACGCGTAGTGACTTGTGAAGAACACCAACGCAATGGTGGATTGGGTGATTCTGTCGCCCAATTGCTTGCTCAAAAATACCCATGCAGACAAGCATATATTGCCGTAAACGATTCTTTTGGAGAGTCCGGCAAACCGCTTGAGTTGTTGGACAAATACGGCCTTGGTAAATCTGATGTCATGCATGCAGTTGCTTCATTGATAGCCTAATAGTTTATTAAGTTTTTCCAATTTATTTGCTGTATGCCCACATTTGTAGAAATGTTAAATTTCCAATAATTCCCATTTAAATGTTTAATTTTGTAATGCAGGGTTTCATCTACTAACCCATCAAGCTGTTTTATTACAATCATCACCTTAAATTCATTTTAATGAAAACGAGAATTACTTATTTCTTATCAATTTTTATTAGTTTTTGTGGTTGGTCACAGCTTGTAGGCCAAAACGGGCAATTATTGTTTGTGGCTGAAATGAATGGCGACAATGAAATACCCATGGTGCGAACAGACGCAAGTGGTTTATTTACCTTTCTTTTATCTGAAGATTTAAGTGAAATAGAAATTCATGGAGCGTTTTCAAATATCACTGGCAATATCACAGGATGTCATATTCATGTTGGAGATCGAGCCACCAATGGTCCTGTTTTTCTTAATCTCGGTAGTTTTGTATCAGGTCATCGCATCAAAGCCAAAGTTCCTACGCCGGCATTATTTTTAGAACTTGCTACGACTGGTGGATTGTATGTGAACCTGCATTCCAGTGTTTTTCCGGGCGGTGAGATCAGAGGTCAATTGGATTGGAGATCTGAATTGATTATGCCTGTAGTACTCTTGGGTGCAAATCAAATTCCAGCGGTCCCTTCTCCGGGTATTGGGCTGGGCGTTTTGAGATTTTCACCCAATCTCACTCGCGTGGAATACCAAATTATGCCTATAAACCTGACCGGGCCACCTACAGCTGCTCATATCCACAGAGGAGATGCAGCCACCAACGGAACTGTTTTAACCGATTTAAATGCAGGAACTTTTATCAGCGGGACAATTACGGATCAACTCACAGTTATTGACTTAATATTTAGCGCTTATGATACAGGGGTGTATGTGAATATTCATACAGCTGCTTATCCGAATGGAGAAATCCGTGGACAAGTTCAGCTTCCTGCCATTTTCAGTGGTAATGCTTTTTTGAACGGCGATCAGGAAACACCAGCGGTTGCAACAGCAGCCAGAGGATACGGCTATGGAGTGCTTGGATATCCGTCTATCGACACGCTGTTTTATTTGGTAATTTCTGAAGGCCTTATTGCGACGGATGCCCATATCCATCAAGCTCGTGCAGGACAGAGTGGACCTGTGGTTGCGCCATTGACGGCGACTGGATTTCCAGGTGTATACACTGGTTCGACAGCACTTACTCCAATTCAACTACAAGCTTTCCTGAAAGACGAATTGTATTTTAACATACATACAGCTGCCAATCCAGCTGGTGAAATTCGCGGGCAAATTCAAAATAATTTATTGGATGTATATGCTTTTGATCTTTGTGGAGACCAGGAAGTACCTAAAAAGAATGTACCGGCTTATGGGGCATCCCATGTTGCTATCAATAAAGCTGCTACGGAGTTGGAATATACCCTGTTTTCAACTGATTTAAATGGAGATGCCGTTTCTGCACACATCCACGATGCAGGTTTTGGAGTGAATGGGTCTATATTAATTCCATTGGATGTTCCTAATCCTTATGCTGCAGGAGTTGTCGAAATACCAGGCACTGTCGCAGCCAAAATTAGAAATGATGGCGCTTATGTCAATGTGCACACAGCTGCCAACCCGCCCGGTGAAATTCGCGGGCAAATCAGAAGAGCTTTATCATGCGCCATCAATGTCGGAACTGTACAAACGGATATTTCAGCTGTGCAATTAATGCAAAATCCGGTCGGTCACATGCTGTTTCTCCATTTGGAAAGTCTTAGAAATGTGGATAGTGAAATTGTCATCCAGGATCTCAACGGACAAGGTTTGCAAAGTTGGGATCTAAATGTGATTTCCGGTACATCCAAACATCAGTTTCCAGTTGAAGATCTGAAACCCGGTTTCTATTTCTTAAATATAAAAGAAAAGGGCATCAGCTCACATGTCATCAAATTTGTAAAAATATAAAACATTGGAAGAGTTTCCCGCAGATATCGCAGATTCGGACGCAGATCAAATTAAATAAATCTGCGAAATCTGCGGGCAACACATCCCCATCATCTTCTAGCCATCTCCGCTTTCAAATACTGTCCCGTAAACGATTCACTAACGGTCGTTAGTTGTTCTGGCGTTCCATATGCCACAATCTGTCCTCCTTTTTTACCACCTTCCGGCCCCAGATCCAAGATAAGATCTGCTACTTTGATCACATCGAGATTGTGTTCGATGACCATTACCGTATTTCCGCGATCTACGAGTTTTTGCAAGACGTCAATCAATTGCCGGATGTCCTCAAAATGCAATCCGGTAGTGGGTTCATCTAATATATAAAGTGTATTGCCGGTGTCTTTTTGGAAAGTTCTTCGGCCAGCTTGACGCGTTGGGCTTCTCCTCCGGATAATGTTGTGGCCTGCTGTCCAAGTGTGATGTAGCTTAGCCCCACATCGACCAGTGTTTTGAGTTTGCGATAAATTCTGGGAACATTTTCAAAAAATACTGCCGCATCTTCTACGGTTAATTCTAATACTTCGCCAATAGATTTTCCTTTGTACAGGATTTCCAGGGTCTCCCGATTATATCTTTTTCCATTACAGGTTTCGCAGTGCACGTGTACATCCGGAAGGAAATTCATTTCAATCACTTTCATTCCTGCACCTTCGCAGGTTTCGCATCTTCCGCCTTTGACATTAAATGAAAAGCGACCTGCTTTGTAACCGCGTATTTTTGCATCCGGCAATTCGGTAAACAGATTGCGAATTTCTGTAAACACGCCGGTGTAGGTAGCCGGATTTGACCGCGGAGTTCTGCCTATGGGTTCCTGGTCAATTTCAATGACTTTGTCGAGATGTTCCAGGCCTTCTATAACATCGTAGTTCAAAGGCCTTTGCAAACTATTGTAAAAATGTTCTCTCAGTATAGGATACAATGTTTCATTAATAAGAGATGACTTTCCACTTCCGGAAACCCCGGTGATGCACATAAAAGTGCCCAACGGAAATTTGATGCTGAGATTTTTTAAATTATTTCCGCGCGTCCCGCGAAGGATGAGGTGTTTTCCGTTTCCGGATCTTCTGTTTTTGGGTATAGCGATTTCGCGTTTTCCGGCTAGGTACTCAGCCGTGAGCGAGTGTTGTTGAATGAAAGATTCCGGTTTGCCTTCGGCGACAATATGTCCTCCGTGCACGCCGGCTCCGGGTCCGAGGTCGATGATGTAATCAGAAGCTTGCATGATCTCTTTATCGTGTTCTACGACGATCACAGTGTTGCCAATATCGGTAAGTTCTCTCAGGGATTTGATCAGACGCTGATTGTCGCGTGGATGTAATCCGATAGAAGGTTCATCCAGAATATAGGTAATTCCGGTAAGCTGTGAACCAATTTGTGTAGCCAATCGCGTCCGTTGTGATTCGCCGCCTGACAAACTAACGGCCGTTCGGTTCAGGGATAAATAATCAAGACCTACATATACCAAAAAGCCTACACGGGCACGGATCTCTTTTAAAATATCTTTGCCAATAATGCGTTGTCGTTCGCTCAGTCGATCTTCAACATTTATAAGCCATAAATTTAGATCGGAGATATCCATATTGGCCAATTCGCTGATGTTTTTATCGGCCAGTTTGAAATAGAGGCTTTCATTTTTCAACCGGCTGCCTTTGCAAACAGGGCAATCGGTAATGATCATAAAATCTTCGGCAAAGCGACGGATTTTTTCAGAACTGGTTTCTCTATACCACCTTTTCAGCATGTTGACCAATCCTTCAGCGGCCAGGTGAAAACTATCTTCATACCAGCCATTAGGATTCGGATTGGGGTAACTATCATCACCCCCGTAAAGGACAGTGTCCAGACCTTTTTTGGGGATTTTTTTAATGGGTATAGAAAATGTGAACTTATGTCGTTCGGCGATTTGTTTGAGTTGCCGGAACAGGTAATTTTCCCTTTGCTCACCAAGTGGTACAATACCGCCTTCATTGATGGTTTTTTCATCATCAGGGATGACTTGCTTCAGATCGATTTCGAATACTGATCCAATGCCTTTACATTCCGGACAAGCTCCGTAAGGAGAATTGAAAGAAAAGCTATTCGGAGAGGGTTCATCATAAGAAATGCCGGATACTGCATCCATCAAACGTTTGCTGAATGGAAATATCTTTTTTTCATCGGGTAATAGAATAAACAACACATCCTGCCCGATTTTGAGTGCAGTCTGAACGCTGTATTGAAGCCGTTCAGATTTTCCGGGTGTGACCTGAAGGCGATCGATGAGGACTTCGATATCGTGAATTTTAAAGCGGTCAACCTGCATTCCCGGACTTAAATCGGTAATCTCTCCGTCTATGCGAACTTTACTAAAGCCTTGTTTCCGGATCTGATCAAACAATTCGCGATAATGACCTTTTCGGGATCGCACAACTGGAGCCAGGATACTCACGGTTTGATGGTTGAATTGGTCCTGGATCAATTCTAGCATTTGCTCTTCAGAATAGCGGACCATTTTTTCGCCACTGGCATGTGAATAAGCATCTGCAGCCCTGGCATACAACAAACGGAACAAATCGTAGATTTCGGTTATGGTACCAACCGTAGATCTGGGATTCCAACCCGTAGTCTTTTGTTCGATCGAAATGACCGGACTCAGGCCTTCAATTCGCTCGACCTCAGGACGTTCAATATTGCCGATAAACTGGCGTGCGTAATGGGAAAAGGTTTCCATATAACGCCGTTGGCCCTCTGCATAAAGCGTGTCAAAGGCCAGAGAAGATTTGCCGCTACCCGAGATACCCGTGATGACCACAAGTTCGTTTCTGGGAATCTTACAGGATACCTGCTTGAGATTATGCTCAGCTGCACCGGTGATGGTGATCCATTCTAATTCAGGGTATTGTTCTATAAATTCCATGGGGCCGGCAAAGTTAAAACTAAACGCCTCAAATAAAGAATGGTTTTGAAGATTCCAGACTTTGCTTAAAAGATTTTAAATCAGGAAAACCTAATTTTTTTAAAATGCTAAATTCAAAATTTTCTCAGTTCCGGATTCCCAATTACCTTTAAGGAGTTTTAAAAAAAAGCCAAAATGAAAAAATATTTAAGAGACTTGTTTTCTTATCAAGATGCTGCCAATAAATTAGTAATGGAAGTACTGTATCCTGAAAAGCAACAAATTTCAGATTATGCTTATAAAATGTTTACCCATGTGCTCATGACTCAACATGTTTGGCAACACAGAATTTTGAAACAACCCTTTGATTATGAGTTTTGGATCACACTTCCTTTGGAAGAATTGGAAAAACTCAGCGCTAAAAATAATACGGAAATAGATGACATCCTGAATACCATGGAATTGGACCAATTGATTTCATATACGCCCATTTCCGGAACAGAAGTATACGAATCAAAATTGATGGATATCCTTACGCACGTATCCCATCATTCGTCTTACCATCGCGGGCAAATCGCAAAATCCATTCGCGAAGCCGGACTGGAACCACCGAGGACGGACTTGATTTTGTGGAGAAGATAGGATTGTGGATGATAGATTATGGATTATGGATGTCCCGACATGAAGATGTTACTTTTTAACAACAACATGATGATGTCGGGAGATGATAGATGATGCAACTAACAAACGTACGTTAGTATAATAAGTCGTTTTTCTATACTCTATACTCTATAATCCATGTTAGGGCATGCGATTTCCGTAATCGAATTGAGCTACCGATATTTTGTCCCTACGGGACGGAGGATCAAAAGTCAATTGTCAATGGTAAAGAGTTAAGTGTAGTCAATACTGAATAAACCAAATATAAAAACTTCATGCCCTCCCTGTATGCCGTTTCCAATGCCTACCGTATCCCGTTGAATTATTTTTATACTTTTATTGAACAAGATATCAAACCACAATGCCGGCTTCAGCCGGAAACTTAGATGGAATCCCAAAAAAGTTAATTTGAAAACGGATTCCAATGGAACAAGATTTAAACCTGAAACCATCATTTGGAATGGGTTTCAACCCATTCCAAATGATGCCAATAACAAAATTTTCGCAACGAGTAAAGTTCAGAAAAATAATTAAAAAATAATTGAAATTTATTGAACTAACATACGTTAGTTCGCGTTGTTAACTAACAGACTAACAGACTAACAGACTAACAGACTAACAGACTAACAGACTAACAGACTAACAGACTAACAGACTAACAGACTAACAGACTAACAGACTAACAGACTATCAGACTACTTCCCCCCCCCTCTTCCCTCAACATCGCTTCAATGATATCGTAAATTTTAGAAGCATTTTGATCTACAACCTGGAGTACTGATTCCAGACTCGTTTTTTCATAGGCGACATCATCCGGACAAGAATTGGTGACCAGTGAAACCGCAAAAATTTTGAGTCCACATTGATGTGCGACAATAACTTCCGGAACGGTCGACATGCCTACGATGTCTGCGCCAAGGATTCGGATCATCCGGTATTCTGCAGGCGTTTCAAGGCTGGGTCCCTGTAAACCAAAATAGACTACTTTGCGGAAAGGAACATTCAGACTTTCGCAACAGCGTTGAGCCCTATTTAATAATTCGCGGTTATAGACTTCCGACATATCCGGGAAGCGCACACCCATTCTTGGGTCATAATGTCCGCGGAGGGGATTTTCAGGATGGAAATTAATGTGGTCTTCCAGAAAAACGGCATCGCCCGCATGTAGTTCGGGATTTACGGAACCACTGGCATTGGTGATCCAAAGTTGTTTGATTCCGATTTCTTTCAAAACTCTTATGGGATAGGTGATTTCCTGAGTTGAATAGCCTTCGTAATAATGCAAGCGACCGGAAAGAATGAGGACCTGTTGTGAACCCCATTGCGCAAGGATGATTTTTCCGCTATGGCTTTCGACAGTGGGTGGCGCAAAATGAGGAATAAGTTTGAAAGAGATCTCTTTAATCTTCTCCATTCGATCCGAAATATTACCGAGTCCGGTTCCAAGGATGATCCCGATTTCCGGTATTTGGCCGAGTTTGGCTTTCAAAAAAGCAGTACTTTCTTCTATTTGTTGGAAGAGTTCAGACATGATTCGTTATTAGTCTACTAGTAATTGACTGTGGTCCAGTTCTTGATCTTTTATGCTTGGGTTCCAATCCAGGGCTTCGTATTCCTGATTTCTCAGTTGCGGTTCAAAACCTGCTTCCCGTATAGCTTTCTGAATTCCACTTGCGGTGAATCTATGTGCTGCACCTGCTGCTGAAACGACATTCTCCTCAATCATGATACTGCCGAAATCGTTTGCTCCGGCATACAAACATACCTGTGCTGTTTGCTTACCTACGGTGAGCCAGGAGGCCTGAATATTCAGAATATTGGGAAGCATGATCCTTGAAATGGCGATCATTCGTATGTATTCATCGGCAGTACAAGCGTTTCGGGCTCTTTTGAGTCTTTTGAGCATGGTCCCTTCATCCTGGAAGGGCCAGGGTATAAATGCCAGAAATCCTTTGGCATCTTTTGGTTTTTCAGATTGGACCTGACGGATGAGCACGAGGTGTTCCATCCGTTCTTCCAATGTCTCCACATGTCCGAACATCATGGTAGCGGAAGTTGTGATATGCAGCTGATGTGCTGCCCGCATAATATCCAGCCATTCCTGCCCGCCACATTTGCCTTTGGAAACCAATCTCCTGACCCGGTCTGATAAAATCTCAGCTCCGGCACCCGGTAAGCTATCCAAACCGGCGTCTCTCAAGGCTTTTAGAACCTCCGTATGCGTCGATTTTTCGAGTTTAGAGATGTGTGCGATTTCCGGAGGTCCAAGGGCATGTAATTTGAGATCTGGAAACATCTTTTTGAGATCTGCAAATAGCCGGCAATAAAAATCGAGTCCAAGTTCCGGATGGTGGCCACCCTGAAGCAAGAGCTGTCTGCCACCCAATCGAAAGGTTTCTTCGATTTTTTGGCGGTATTCTTCGAGACTGGTGATATATGAATCGACATGGCCCGGGGGCCTGTAAAAATTACAGAACTTGCAGTTTGCAACACAAACATTCGTGGTATTACTGTTGCGGTCGATGATCCAACCCACCTTATTTCCGGGGACTTGAAGGCATCTTAATTGGTGGGCCGTATGCATTAATTCGGCCGTTGGAGCGTTTTGAAACAGCCATAAACCCTCTGCGGCACTTAAAAATTCCTTATTTAAGGCCCTTACGAGTAAATTTTGATGGTTGAATGGCATTTCCAAAAGAAGTCTAAACAAGCTAAACAGCGCCCGCAAACATATTGTTTTCTAAATGAATATGCGAGTTTAAAATCTTGGTAATCCGCTAAAAAAGTATTACCTTTGTGCGGCTTTTAAGAGGAGGGGACGGAAAAGTTCCCTTTTTTTGTTTTAATACCTGAGCTCATGTATACAGAAGAAATTCAGGATCTCCTCGCTAAGAAATTTCAGGAAGAAAGCTTTCGCGATTGTTTTTTAGTGACCATCGAACAGTTTGGCAAGACCACGCGGGTGTTTGTCGACAGTGATAGCGGCATGAATTTTGAAAAATGCCAAAAGCTAAGTCGTTACTTAGAGAAGTATTTTGATGAGAAAGCCTGGTTTGGGCCAGACTACATCCTCGAAGTTTCATCTCCCGGACTAACCCGACCCCTGATGTATCCCAGGCAATATGTAAAGAATATCGGCCGGGAGCTACAAGTCAAACTGGCTGACGGAAGTCTGACACAAGGCACAATTCTCGACGCTGATGAAAGTTTGCTGACTTTGGGAAGAGAAGAGATCAGAAAAGAAGGTAAGAAAAAGATTAAAGAAAATATAGAAATGCAATTGCCTTATACGGCTATTGCAGAAGCAAAAATTGTAATAAAAATTTAGTACAATGAAACTTGTAGAAACTTTTGCCGAATTTAAAGCGGGAAAAAATATCGACAGACCCACGATGATGCGGGTATTGGAGGATGTGTTCCGTTCGATGATTCGCAAGAAATACGCTTCTGACGAAAATTTTAACGTCATCGTCAATACACAAAAAGGAGACCTCGAGATCTGGCGTATCCGCAAGATTGTACCGGATGGCGAGGTAACGGACGATTTGAAGGAAATTGCCATTTCTGAAGCCATGGCCATAGATGAAGATTATGAAGTTGGTCTGGAATGTTACGAACAATTGGAACTAGATGATTTTGGTCGCCGTGCCATTATGGCCGCCAGACAAACATTGGTTTCTCGTGTTATGGAACTCGAGAAAGACGATGTCTATAAAAGATATTCAGAACGCGAAGGAGAATTGGTGATCGGGGAAGTGAATCAGGTATTGAAGAAAGAATTTTTAATCATCGATGATGCTACCAATAATGAATTGATCTTGCCAAGAACGGAAACCATTCGGGGCGATCATTTTCGCAAAGGAGATATCGTCAGATCTGTCATTAAAAAAGTCGAACTCAAAAACAATCAGCCTTACATTACTCTTTCGAGAACAGATCCCAGCTTTCTGCAAAGACTAATGGAGCAGGAAGTTCCGGAAATTGAAGACGGCCTCATTGTGATTCGCAAAATTGTGCGTATCCCCGGAGAACGTGCAAAAGTGGCTGTTGAATCATTTGATGATCGCATTGATCCGGTAGGTGCCTGCGTAGGTATGAAAGGGAGCCGGATTCATGGTATCGTGAGAGAATTGAGAAATGAAAACATAGATATCGTCAATTTTACAAATAACCTAAATCTTTATATACAACGTTCTTTGACTCCTGCTAAGATCAGTAGCATAGAAATTGACGAAGCCAATAAAAAAGCCAGTGTATACTTAAAAGCAGATCAGCTGTCTTTGGCAATTGGGAAAGGAGGAGCTAATATTAAATTGGCCTCCAGAATTACAGGTTATGAAATCGATGTATACAGAGACCAGGATGAGGGCGAAATAGATGATGTTGATCTGGATGAATTCACAGATGAGATCGACGAATGGGTAATCGATGCATTTAAAAAAATCGGTTGCGACACCGCGAGAAGTGTTTTGAATTTAAGTGTTGAGGAATTGGTAAGAAGAACCGATCTCGAAGAAGAGACCGTAATGGATGTTATCAAAATATTAGAAGAAGAATTAAAAGATTGATAGCTTGAAAAATTAATGACAAGCTGAGTATTGGTAAACGCAAGGAATGAAATTATTATTTAAAGTAGCAACGGAGTTTAACGTCGGACTGAGCACAGTTGTGGAAGCTTTGCAGAAGAAAGGTTTTGAGATTGAGAACAAGCCAACAGCAAAAGTTACCGATGAGATGTATACCGAGCTGCTGAAAGAATTCCAGAAGGACATTCAGGAAAAGGAACAGGCTGATCAGTTGCAGAAATTGGCAACGCCTGTTGTTGTCAAAGAAAAACCAAAAGTCACCGTAAATCTTTTTGGAGATCCAACGCCCCCTCCGCCTCCGCCTCCGGTTGAAAAACCTGTGTCGAAACCTCAGGAGGTGATCACGGCTAAAGTCGAAGAAGAAGATAAACCTAAACTAACGGTCGTTGGTAAAATAGATCTTGAAAATCCGGAAGCCAAACCTAAAAAGAAAAAGAAAAAGAAGAGGCGGAAACGGTTGTCGAAATTCCTGCCCCAGTAGTGCCCGAAGCACCTGTCGTGATAGAAGAGGAAATTACACGGATAGAAGCGCCTCAATTGCAAGGACTCAAAATCTTGGGCAAAATTGATTCAAGTAAATTAAAAGACAGCAGTAAGAAAAAAGAAGAAGCTAAAAAACCCGCTCCTGCTGCCGGTCCAGGTCCGGCTAAGAAAGTTGAAACGGAAGCTGATAAAAAGAAGCGGAAACGAAAACGCAAAAAAGTTAACACTACAGATTTCCAACAAGATGACAGAGGAGGAAGGCCAGGTCATCGTCCGAATGAACCACAGGTCAAAGAAGTTTCTACGAAAGAAATTGAAGATCAGATCAGGGCTACTATGGCCAAACTGCATCAAGGTGGAAGAAACAAAAGGCAAAAGATCAGAAGGGACAAACGCGAAGAAATGCGCGAGAAAGAGAACATCAGGCAATCTGCTGAAGATGCTTCTGCAATTCAACTTACTGAGTTTGTCACAGTTTCAGAGTTAGCCAATTTGATGAATGTACCCGTTTCTGATGTTATCATGACTTGTATGAACATGGGTATCATCGTATCCATCAATCAAAGATTGGATGCAGAAGTAATTGAAATATTATCTGAAGAATTCGGGCATAAGATTGAATTCATCAGTGCGGAAGAGCAAAGCGTTGATGATGAGGAAGAAATTGTAGATGATCCTGAAGATTTGGTTGAACGTTCCCCGATCGTGACGGTAATGGGGCACGTAGATCATGGAAAAACATCTTTGCTCGACCATATTCGAAAAGCAAACGTGGCATCAGGAGAAGCAGGTGGAATTACACAGCATATTGGAGCTTATGAAGTAAAAGTAGGACCCGATCACAAACCTATAACCTTTTTGGACACCCCTGGTCACGAGGCCTTTACAGCGATGCGTGCTCGTGGTGCCAAAGTCACGGATATAGCAGTGATTATTATTGCTGCAGACGATCACGTAATGCCTCAAACCAAAGAAGCTATATCGCATGCACAAGCAGCGGGAGTACCTATGGTCTTTGCCATCAACAAAGTAGATAAAGCCGGCGCTGATCCGGACCGCATTAAAAATGAATTATCCCAAATGAATTTGCTGATCGAAGAATGGGGCGGAAAATATCAATCGCAGGATATATCAGCAAAATCAGGATTAGGTATCGAGTCTTTACTTGAAAAAATATTATTGGAAGCGGAGGTGTTGAATCTGAAAGCAAATCCGAAAAGACCGGCAATAGGAACTGTCATCGAAGCTTCATTGGATAAAGGGCGAGGTTATGTAACTAAATTATTGGTCCAAAACGGTACTTTAAAAACGGGAGATTTTATTTTAGCTGGGGAACATGCAGGCAAGGTCAAGGCGATGTTTAATGAGCGCGCTCAGAAATTGACGAAGGCACCACCGGCAACTCCTGTACTTGTTTTAGGATTGCCTGGAGCACCTACGGCAGGTGAAAAATTCAAAGTGATGGAAGATGAAGGTGAAGCTAGATTGATTGCAGGCCGCAGAATGCAAATCAACAGAGAGCAGGCCACACGCGCTGCGAAGAGAATTTCTTTGGATGAGATCGGACGCCGTCTGGCATTGGGAGATTTCAAGGAATTGAAGTTAATCGTCAAAGGAGATGTAGATGGTTCGGTGGAAGCCCTTTCAGATTCATTGATCAAATTATCAGTCGAAAAAATACAGGTAAGTGTTATTCATAAAGCGGTAGGGCCTATCGCAGAATCAGACATCCTCCTTGCATCTGCATCAGATGCCATCGTTATTGGTTTCCAGGTAAGGCCTACTTTAGGGGCAAGAACATTGGCTGAAAAAGAAGGCGTACAGATCAAATTGTATTCTATCATCTATGAAGCCATTGATGAGATAAAAGCAGCTATGGAAGGGATGCTGGAACCAACGAAAGAAGAGAAAATCGTCGGACAAGTTGAAATCCGGGAAGTTTTCAAAGTTTCAAAAGTTGGAACAGTTGCAGGATGTATGGTCATTGAAGGGAAGTTGGCACGTAATAATCCGATCAGAATTATACGTGATGGAATTGTCGTTTATCCTAACCGCGAAGGCGCCACAGCAGAGATTTCATCATTGAAACGTTTTAAAGATGATGTCAAGGAAGTGAAGGAAAATATGGAATGCGGTATCACCATTAAAAATTTCAATGACATCAAAGTAGGCGACATCATTGAGGCTGTTGAAATCACAGAAGTGAAACAGAAACTCAGCTAAAGTAAAGCTTAAAATCGGGCTGTTCAGCTATGATTTTTTTACAAGCTGTACAATTTTAGAGTTGCATAGAATTGCGATTCAATCAATGAAATCCTTATTCCAGTATCAAATTGCCAGGTTTTAATAAATGCAGGATCAATATTTTGAATCTATTGCATATCTTTATTGGCATATCAAATTCATAACAAATGCAAAAAATCATAATGTTATTTTGTATGGCCGGGATACTTTATACTTCCTGCACTCCGAAACCCCAGCCACATGCTTTATTTATTGAAGACAATAGCGTTGAAGTGCATTTCGGAAGACAAATGTCAAAAAGCCTGTTGGATTCTATTCGGGTCGTTGTAGGACTTAAAGGCATCAGCTTGAGTTATCCGCAAATGGAATACGATGGCGAATTACTAAGTAAGCTGGAGATCAATGTTCAGATTGCTGGACAGGGAGGCACCGCGATGACCAACTTTGTTTATAGAGGAAGACCCTTTGGATTCAGAGTCATTGAATTAAAATCTTACCAACCTATTTTGGCTTTAGGGGAATTGGATAAAAGGAGTAAAAAAAATTAATCTGAAAATATTTATTCAATGGCACAAAAAGAAGATGTTCCAGACTTTTTAAATTTGAAACTTACTCCAGTAATGCATCAAATTGTCATTTGATTGATTTGAGTCGTGAAGAATAATTGAAAATTTGTTTATAACTAGCAAGTCATTTTAGGCTTCTATACTTTTTAATTGAGTATATAATTTTATAAACTCCTCCGGCAACAATGCTTCTGCCCGTTGGTCAAAATATTTTCCTTCCAGCAAGTTTATATTTTGTACGTATGATTTTAAATTATTGCGGAGCGTTTTTCGCCTGAACTGGAATGCGTGTCTAATCAGTTTCTGAATATTTTTAAACAACTGCAAATCCATCAAAGGCTCTTTTCTGCGGAGATGGACAACTGATGACATCACTTTTGGCGGTGGTTGAAAAGCACCGGGCGGAATGTCAAAACACTTCACCGGATCGTATAATAACTGGTTGAGTACACTGATCGAACTGTAATCTTTTGTGCCTGGTTTAGCAATAATGCGCATGGCTACTTCTTTTTGAAACATACCGATCATATGAGGAATGCGGTCTGCATTGAATAGCGTTTGAATGAGAATCTGTGAAGAAATATTATATGGAAAATTGCCACAGAGTATGAAATCCTGATCCGGAAATAATTCTTTGAGATTTATATCCAGAACATCTGCTTTCACGAGTTGTTCTTCGTTCAATATATGATGGGTCATAAGGTAAGCCTGCATGTCCCTGTCAGCTTCGATGCAACGTAGATTTTTACCCAAAACTAACAATCGTTTGGTGAGGGCTCCAGTCCCGGGTCCGATCTCTATCAAATTGGGCGTATCCCATACTTTTAGAATTTCGACCATTTTTTCCAGTACATTCTGGTCCTTTAAGAAATGCTGCCCAAAGGATTTTTTGGCATCGGGATATCTCATTGAGGATTGGTTGCAAAAACTGTCAGTTCAGTGATAAATCCACGATCGTGCATTTGCAACATGCTCAAAATGCTGTGTGCAATTTCTGCAGATTGCAACTTTGTTTCATTGAACGGCCGTTCGGGTCTTCCACTGTTGACTACAAAATCTGTCTGCACTTCACTGGGATTGATCTGCATGACCCGGATGTTGTATTTCCGCAATTCATTTCTCCAACATTCTGTAAGTGCGGTCAAGGCAAATTTGGAGGCACAATAAGCGCTACCTGCAGGAAAGCCTGATTTTGCTGCGGTGGAAGCTATATTTATGATATTGCCGTATTCTTTTTCTATAAAATATTTTGCTGATTCTTTGGCACAAGCGGTAGCTCCCAATAAATTGGTTTCGAGAAGCTGACGAAACTTATTTAAATCCAGATTTTGAATCAAATCAAAATAGCCATAACCTGCATTGTTGATTAAAACGTTGTAGCCACCGAAATGATCAATGACAGCCTGTATAAGATCTGTGACTTCATCTTCCCTGCTTACATCTGCCTGAATTGGGTAAGCTCCGCTTAATTGCGATGCTTCCATCAGTTTTTGTTTATTGCGCCCACAGATGGCCACCTGAGCGCCTTCGGAAACAAGGAGTTTTGCGGTCTCGAGCCCGATGCCCTGACTACCGCCGGTGATGAGGACAATTGCGTTTTGAATATCCATGTTATTATGTTTATTTGATGTATTTTAGAAACGTTAAACCAAAGGTCTTGTTTAAAAATGCAAAATTTCATGGGACCTTTATTATTTAAAAAATTTCATTATTGTATTTTTTAATGCCTGTGGCTGATCTGCATGGATCCAATGTCCGGCAGTAAGGATCGTTTCAAATTTTGAATTTGGAAAGGTGGATTTGAGTTCAATGATATCCAAATCAGTGATGTAATTCGAATGCGAACCCCTCACAAAACAAATTTCATTGAAGATCACTTTGTCAAATGTTATGGCTTTTGAGATTTCATGATAATTTTGATGCAGGACTTCCAAATTTAATTTCCAGTTGAATCGGCCCGATTCATCGCGATCCACATTTTTGAGAATAAATTGGCGTATCGAAAATTCTTGAATAGAATTAGAAAGAAAATGATCCAATTCTTGTCGCGTGTTCAATTGATGTAGAGGTAAATCCTTCATTGCTTCGAAAATATTGAGGTGAACGTCGGGATAGGCTTTCGGTGCAATGTCGAGAATCATCACTTTGTGCTGAGTCTGCCAATCTCTGCTGAGTAAATCCAAAATGACTTTTCCACCCATGCTGTGCCCCATAAGGTAACAATCTGGTATTTGATGAAAATGAATAAAATCCAGTAAGTCATCGGCCATGACGCGGTAGTTCATCGTTTGATGATGGAAGGACTTCCCGTGATTGCGGAGATCCACTGTGATGACCGTAAAATATTCGCTGAGCATTCGAGCCATGGATTGCCAGTTATCGAGGCAACCAAAGAGTCCATGGAGTATGATCAGAACATGACCACTTCCCTGTTGTTTACTATTTAAAATCCCGGCCTTCACTTTCAGGAGTCTGCTTATTTTTGTATTTTATGTCGTTTCACTTAAGTTCACCTTATCAGGCCACCGGCGATCAGCCACAAGCCATAAAACAGTTGGTTGATGGTATCAGGAACCATGATCGTTCACAAGTTTTGTTAGGAGTGACCGGATCGGGAAAGACCTTTACCATGGCCAATGTCATTGCACAGGTCGAAAAACCGACCTTGATAATGACGCATAACAAGACTTTAACTGCGCAATTGTACGGAGAATTCAGGGAATTTTTTCCGGACAATGCCGTCGAATATTTTGTGTCTTATTACGATTATTACCAACCTGAAGCCTACATATCTGTATCTGATACCTACATTGAAAAAGATTTGCAGATCAATGAGGAAGTGGACCGGCTGCGATTAAAGGCTACCTCTTCATTGCTTTCAGGCCGGAGAGATATTATCCTGGTAGCCACCGTGTCCTGCATATTCGGTATGGGGAATCCTGAAGATTATAAAACGGGAATTATCAGGTTAGAAAAAGGGCAAGTCATGCCGCGGAATGCTTTTTTATACAAATTAGTGGATATTCTCTACAACCGAACGGAAACCAGTTTGAACCGGGGTGAATTTAGGGTTAAAGGCGATACCGTGGATATCTATTTGCCCTATGCAGATTATGGATATCGCATCCATTTTTTCGGGGATGAAATCGAAAACATAGATCAGATTGAACTTACAAGCGGAAAGCGCATCATTAGCATGGATTTTGCTGCCATTTTTCCGGCGAATTTATATGTGGCCCCCAAAGACCGATTGAAAAACATCATTCGCTCTATTGAAGATGAATTAGAAGCACAACGGAAATATTTTGACAGCGAACGGAAGTATTTGGAATCAAAGCGGATCGTAGAGCGCACACAATTTGATCTGGAGATGATCCGCGAATTGGGCTATTGTAGTGGTATTGAAAATTATTCCAGATTTTTTGATGGCAGAATTCCGGGCACAAGACCTTTTTGTTTATTGGATTATTTTCCTGAAGATTATTTGCTCATTATTGATGAATCGCATGTAACCCTTCCGCAAATCAGAGGGATGTGGGGTGGTGACCGCGCGAGAAAACAAAATCTCGTTCAATTTGGATTCAGACTGCCATCGGCTTTAGATAACAGACCCCTTAATTTTGAAGAATTTGAACAACAAATCAATCAGGTGGTGTATGTGAGTGCCACTCCCGGAGATTACGAATTGTCCCAAACTGAAGGTGAATTTGTCGAACAGGTTGTACGGCCTACTGGATTGTTGGATCCGCCTATTGAGGTCAGACCTTCATTGCACCAAATTGACGATTTGCTCGAAGAAATCAGACTTCGAAAAGAAAAAAACGAACGAGTGTTAGTTACTACGCTGACCAAGCGAATGGCTGAAGAACTCAGCAAATATCTGCAGGGAATGGATATTTTATGCAAATACATACACTCGGAAATTGAAACCATGGAACGCGTAGAGATACTACGTGATTTACGCATTGGGGAGTTTGATGTGCTGGTTGGGGTTAATCTTTTGCGTGAAGGTCTGGACCTTCCGGAAGTTTCATTGGTGGCCATCATTGATGCGGATAAAGAAGGCTTTTTAAGAAATGATCGTTCCTTGACGCAAACCGCAGGCAGGGCCGCCAGAAATGCGAATGGCTTGGTTATTTTTTACGCAGATAAGATTACCCAATCCATGCAACGTACCATAGAAGAAACCAATCGACGCAGGAGCAAACAAATAGCTTATAACGAAGAATTTGGAATAACACCACGTACCTTGAGCAAGACCCGTGAAGAAATCATGCAGAAAAGCTCTATATTGGATATGAGAGGAAAAGATGTTAAAGCGTATTTTGAAAAGAAGAATCCTCTGTGGCGGCAGATCCACTCATTGCATTTATGAACAGATCCCAAATTGAAAAATTAATTGAAGAAGCCGAACGCAAAATGAAAGCAGCTGCCAAAGATTTAGATTTTATACAAGCTGCTGTACATCGCGATGAAATGAATGCATTGAAGAAAAAATTAAAAGAAGTCTTGCTTTGATATGACAAAATATTTTGGAATTTTATTTTTATACTTATCTGTTATAGTCGGTGCACAAGATCCGAAATCTTCAGTTCTCGTGCTAGGCATCAGTCAGGATGGAGGTTACCCACACATGGCTTGCAGAAAGGCCTGTTGCAATAATGCCTGGAATTCGGATTCTTTAAAACAGTATATTGTTTCTCTTGCAATAGTCGACTGGAAAACAAATGAATGGTGGTTGATTGAAGCTACGCCGGATATTGCCAGGCAAATACATTTGTTTCAGGAATTGACGCAAGGACAATTCCCATACATGCCACAGGGTATATTTATAACACATGCGCATATTGGCCATTATTCCGGATTGATGCAATTGGGTCGTGAAGTTTTAAATAGTTCTAAAATGCCGGTTTATGTCTTGCCTAAGATGAAGGCATTTTTAGAGCAAAATGGTCCTTGGAGTCAACTTGTAAAATTGGAAAATATTCAAATCGTCAGCTTAAATGCAGGCGAAGAAAAATTAGTAAGCCAAGACAATAGTATCACACCGTTTTTGGTTCCGCATCGCGATGAGTATTCTGAAACGGCTGGGTTTAGAATAAAATGTGGTTCGAGAGATTATTTATTTATTCCTGATATCGATAAATGGGAAAAATGGGAAATGGGAATTGTAGAGGAAATTAAAAAATCAGATGTTGCATTTATAGATGCTACATTCTATCATGAAGGGGAATTGACAAACAGAAGTTTGGAGGAAATACCTCATCCACTTGTTGTTGAAACGGTAAAATTATTTGAAAAAGAAGAAGCAAAGCATAAAGAGAAAATTAAGTTTATCCATTTTAATCATACAAATCCGCTACTGTGGTCAACAGATTTACAAAATCATATTAAATCATTGGGATTCCATATAACCATTCAGGGCCAATGGTATTGAACTTAAGTTAATTTATTTGTCAATCAATTTAGGAAAATCGATGAGTATTTTTGAGGCCATTATTATTGCGATCGTTGAAGGCTTGACAGAATTTTTACCGATCTCTTCAACAGGACATATGATCCTTGCATCAGCGTGTATGGGTTTGGAGAACACGGAATTTTTAAAAACATTTGAAATATCTATACAATTAGGGGCGATCCTCGCCATAACATGGATGTATGCCCGAAGATTTTTTCTCAATTTTGAACTCTATAAAAAACTCGTCATTGCATTTGTACCTACCGCGGTAATTGGATTTCTTGCCTACGATATCATAAAGACTTATTTATTCAGCACCACTGTTGTGTCGATCATGCTGATATTAGGGGGTTGCTTTTTTATATGGTTGGATCGGTTTATTGAAGGCAGAATTTCTAAAATAAATCAGCTCGAAAAAATTCCGGAAATTAATGCATTTTGGATTGGTGTGATACAGGGCATTTCTGTAATACCCGGAGTATCGCGGGCAGGAGCAACTATTGTAGGTGGACTCTTTAATGGATTTGATAAAAAGCAGGCCACGGAATTTTCTTTTCTTCTGGCGGTTCCTACCATGCTTGCCGCAACCACCTACGATTTAATCAAGACACAAATGATATTTACATCTGAGGAGATCAAATTATTATCGATAGGTATGGTCGTCGCTTTTTTTTCAGCCTGGATTGCTGTAAAATTTATGATCATGTTTGTGAGTCGATATGGTTTTGCTTATTTTGGTTGGTACCGCATTATATTAGGCTTCATTTTTTTGGGCCTCATTTATTTTGATGTTATTCAGTAATGAATGGTTTTTGAGCCAGCAGCAAATTCTTATTTTATAAGTTTGATGGCAAGCAATACGAATCAAAAGACTAAAGGCTTTTCCGCAATGAATTCTAATTGAACCTTGACCACTAACGCTTGACTCTTTATCCCTTGTCCCGTAAGGACAATATCTTGGTAGAAAAAAAACGATGCCATATTCGCGTGCCGTAGGTACGCAAGAGCATCCTATGGAATTGGAAGATCAAGACAACATTTCAAAGCTTACTTGTGAAATCAATCCAGCGTAAAAATTATGATAATCCGAATTTTGAAAAAAGTATAAATGGCATGCTCTTTCAAAGCTGACCTTATTCCATTGCTGGCAGTACAGAAAATCCAAGGATGGTTAATCGCAATCATGGGGAGAACTGATAAGGATCACATTTATGTATTAAAGCGTAATTTATCTTGGCGGCGATTAAAAATATTTAAATTTTAAGAAATGCCAACTCACAAAATGAAACCCGAGAGCCTGATGATGTCTTATGGCTACAGACCCGAATGGTCGGAAGGTGCCATTAAATGTCCTATATTTCAAACCTCTACATTTGTTTTCAGATCTGCGGAAGAAGGCAAGGCATTTTTCGAACTCGCATATGGACTTCGGGAAAGAGGGGAAGGAGAAAAGACAGGATTAATTTACAGCAGAATTAACAATCCCGATTTGGAAATACTGGAGAATCGATTGTGCTTATGGGATGAAGCAGAAGATTGTGCGGTATTTGAAAGCGGGATGTCTGCCATTACTACTGTTTTACTGGAATTTCTAAGACCCGGTGATTTATTATTATTTAGTACCCCACTCTATGGGGGTACGGATCATTTCATTCGCAAAATTCTCAATCAATTTGGAATTCATGTGTTGAGTTTTTCTGTTGGCCAATGTAAGGAAGAAGCGATGAAAATTGTGGAACAAAGCGGCCATGGAGATAAACTTGCGATGATTTATATCGAAACACCTGCAAACCCAACCAACGATTTAATTGACATTCGATGTTGTAAAGAAATTGCCCGTCATTTTTCAAAAAATGGTAAAGAAATTTATCTGACGGTGGACAATACCTATATGGGGCCTATCTGGCAACATCCATTAAAGCATGGAGCAGACTTTGTGCTGTATTCAGCAACCAAGTATATTGGCGGACACAGTGATGTGATAGCGGGGGCATGCCTGGGTTCAAAAGAACTCATGACCCGCGTAAAAGTGTTGCGAACCTTTTTAGGCAATATGGCCGGACCTTGGACCGGATGGCTCTTATTGCGAAGTCTGGAAACACTCAAAGCAAGAATGGATCTTCAGGCAGCCAATGCAGATCAGGTGGCGGACTATCTGAACACACATCCGAAAGTTGAAAAAGTTTATTTCTTAGGAAACATCAAACCCATTCATGGCGCCTTGTATGAAATCAAACAAAGACAATGTCTGAGTAATGGCGCGATGATTTCTTTTGACATCAAAGGCGGTGAAAAAGATGCTTTTAATTTTCTGAATGCGCTCCGACTCATTAAGCTCGCTGTAAGTTTAGGAAGTACAGAAAGTCTTGCAGAACATCCGGCCACGATGACCCACGCAGATGTAGCACCTGATGAGAAAATACAACTGGGGATCACTGAAAAAATGATCAGGCTTTCAATTGGAGTGGAGCATTATAGGGATATTATTTATGATCTTGAACAGGCTTTGGATAAGGTGTAGTTAAATCAAATTGCGACATCTGAATACATAAACAATTGTTAGTTCATTCAATAATTTAAAGCGAATGGCTATCGGCTACACGAATGTTTACTCAACTGTTCATAATCTTATCAATTTTTCGCTTTTCACAAGTCTACCCTGTTCAAATATTTTAACGACAAATACACCGCTTGAAACGGACCCAAGTTCAATGCCATTACTCCCTTCAAACAATCTTTGTATCAGGATCCTTTTGCCGGTGAGATTAAAAAGTTCCAGATGCATTTTTTCCGCATTATAATCTAATACATTGATGACAAAGTTTTCTTTGGCGGGGTTGGGAAATATTTCTATTTTGATAAAATTCTGATGACTGTTGAATGAAATTATTTTTTCCTTATTCCACTTTCAAAACTAACTTTGCAAGAAAAAATGTTGAAATCTAAAATTTTCCAACTTGCCGCAGTTAGTTTATTTTTTTCATGCTTGGGTATTTCCCAATCGCTAAACGAAAAATACGATTCCATTTTAGCTAAAAAATACGGCGCCGATGATTATGGTATGAAAAATTATATCCTCGTCTTGCTGAAAACGGGTACTGCTCAAATTCAAGATAAAGCTAAAGTTTCAGAATTGTTTGCGGGACATATGTCAAATATTGGAAAATTGGTAGATGAAAGAAAAATGATCGTTGCGGGTCCGCTGGCTAAAAATGAACTTTACCGCGGAATATTCATACTAGATATGACCGATCTTGAAGAGGCTAAAATTTTAATGGATACAGATCCTGCAATTAAAGCAGGATTACTCGAGCCCATATTGTTGAAGTGGTATGGCTCGGCTGCATTGCCTTCTTATTTGGAGAATGCTTTTAAAGTTGGGAAGTATCGTTTTTGAAAAGCGATACTCCCCATCATCTTAAACATGTTTTAGGATTATTTATTTCGGTTCCTGGTATTCCGAAAGGAGTTTGAAGCATTATTTGGAGGTTTAACTCCTAATGCTTTGACCTGAGATCTCAGTGTTTCTTTTTTGCGGTACACCTGATAGTCTTCGTATCCTTGTCTGACTCCTTTTATTTCCCAGTCAAAACTAAAGTTACCATCTCCGTTTTGCAATTCTTTGACTTTGAACCCATCGACATTTTTTTCGATAACAGCAAGACCGTAAGTAGAAGCTGAAAGGGAAGTCAATTGCACCGTCAATGATTGTGGATTGATGACTTTCCTGAAGTGATCTGAAAATTTTATGTAAGCTTCTCCATTCACCAAACTACCTGTGCCCCTTTCATAAGCCGCTGCTTCCGGACCTTCTACACAGGCATACCAAATCTCCTGTTGTGCAACTTCAGGATCATCCATCCTGAAAAATTTCAAATCTGCAAACATGACTCCATCACCCATGTTGTTCAAAGTAAATCCCGCAACATCTTCACCAAATCCGTCGCTAATGCCTATATAGGGGAATGCAGTTCCCAAAGAAGAATATCCTGCATACAAAATCCATTCGTCTGTATTTGAATTGTATAAAGTCAATTCACCGACAGAATTATAACCGTTGAAGGCAACCACTTCACGATTGGTTTTGGTAGAAAATAATCCAACATAAGGTTGCGTCTGATCACTGATCAATTCAGAAAAAGCTATTCTACCTTTTCCTGCTTTGTCATATGTAAATAACTCGCCACCCCATTGAGGAGTGCTTTCCATATAAAGGATGTCCTTATTTCCCTGATAAAAATACAAACCGCTGTCTCTTATTTCGATACCAGAATATTCAACCGGGCTGTCTTTTGATTTGCGGTAGATTTCAAATGCATCTCCAAACAGCTTAGAACCTCTGTCCGGATTAAACATGGTAATTCCAAAGACACCTGAACCTACATAACTGCCTATGGTCCTGGAAGCCCCATCGTTATTAAGTATTTCAAGATAGGCATAAGGAATACCTCCCAAACTATATTCGGATTTGAGTCCACCGAGATCCATACCACTTCCAAACATTTGTACACGATCAGCACCTAAAAAGACCTGAGATTTTGTGGCACCGGTACCGGAAGTAACATACAGGTTTTTGGGTTTCATGTAACTTGTATCCATGCCCTCCGTTGCACGTAATTCTTTTCGTGTATTCAAAATCGAATTGTTCAGCTGAACAGTTTGTATTGCAGGATCATCGACAATTAATTCTGTTCCTGATTTTCTCCAGTGAGAACTACCGGGGCTCGATGTTACAGGCATATGTTTCCATTCACCTTGTGAAAACACGAGGACATCACCTGAATCCGGATTCGTACTTGCCAATGGAAAACCATTGAGTTTTTGAACTGTTGGATTTGGGTAGCTTCCTCCCAGATCGCCTCCTGCAGCACTGTTTATTAATAAGTCATTGCCAGGATCGTTATCAATGTTTGCCGGAATCCATTGTGACCCATTCCAAACCAGTGCCTGATTTATGTTGGGTTGAATATCCAAAACAGCTCTGTTTTGCAAACCCGCAACTTTGGGATTTGGAAGAGCGCCTGACAAATCACCTCCGACATTAGAACCTATTTTAAGATCATCAGATGGATCCGGATCACCGGTATTATTGATTTTATTTCCATCAATCTGAATGCCCGGTCCGGCTTCGAGTTTCGTTTGACCTGCATACAATGCATAAGGTACGCTAAGAAATGGTGACACGCCTGAAAGTTCATAGTTGATACCACCATTTGGATCGATCTCCGTTTTGAGAAAAAAACTTCCGGCACTCCAGTTGATCTGGTCGAATCTTCCCGATAATGGAAATCCATATCCAAGTAATAAATTGACCAGACCGAATTCATTGCTGACTGCCCGGTGTTCTTCGCTATAAACGACTTGTCCGCCAGTTCCGCCTTGTAAAACGGAAAACCGAAAATTCACATTTTTTGTCGCGTGGGGTTTTCCGGATTGATCCCTTACGATGGTTTGAAAATTGAGTCCTTGCGGAACCTGCGCAAAAGTGCCGAGACTCAAACATGCGAAAAATAAATAAATTAAATTTTTAATGACGATTTCATAAAGATGATCTATTTTTTTTATTATGGAAAAAAAAACTAACGAACGTTTGTTAGTAGTATTAATTTTTAGTGATCAAGTACAGCTGTGGCGGACCCGTTGATTTTCCATTCAATTCAATCATATACACCCCCGGCGCAAAGGTTGCCAGATTCAACTCGCGATGTTCTACAATGCCAGCGGACAATACCCAACCCTGGAGGTTATAAATTTTAAAGGATATGTTGGAGCTTTCTTCATATTCGATTTTGAGAACATCCGCTACCGGGTTGGGATATAATTTGAAAGACCTTTTTAGCGGATCTTCTGTGAGCGTAATGACCACAGGGTCAGGTTGGATCACACCGGAGGTCGCAAACTGTGCGGGAGTGCCGCTTTTTAAAGTAATGGTTTGAACTTCACCAATGGCATAAGATGCTGAGTAGGCGGTATTTTTTATAAACCCACCACTCGCATCTAGGGCATTTTGCGATTGTAAATCTGACTGGACAAGCAAGCCAATCAAAATCAGTTGAATAGTCTTTTTCATATGCCAATACTATTACAGTATTTGTTTGAAATGGGTGACCGTCCTCAACGAGAGAAGTGATTTCTGTTTGCAGTGTCAGTAGGAGGGATAGGGTATTTTAATATGCTGCAGGGATTGTTTCCTGCTGATTTCCGCAGTTTAACATAGAATTCAAATTCTACATTCAGCTTTATAGCTTATAGCTTCATTTCTTTAGCCTTTAGCCTTTTGCCTTTAGCCTTTACTCTTTACCCTTTTCCCCAACCGCATATGCTTCATCATAAAAGCCTTCCACTTGGTTAGCACGAAAAACTTTTTGGCCAGTCTGCCATCATAATGTGTGACCTGAACTACTTTTTTATACGAAGAGAAATCTGAAGTAAATTCAATTTTTCTGTTTTGGTCTCTTAGTGCTTCGATGTATGCGTTTGGGAGTAAATAAAATCCATCCGGATCTTTTAAGGAAGTCATTGATTTTACGATTTGTCTGATAAAATCAATGCAATTGCGTGCTCTCAGCGAATAGGGCATCTGATCCCATTGTTGTATTAATTGCAGGCATTTCATAAATTCCGAGTCATTGACTTGAACTGCGAAACTATGTTGGTAGTCTGCACCCCAATCGTTGCGAATACTGCCATCCATATATCCCCATACGCCTTCTTTGCGAATTCCATTGCGGGGATAATACCCCCAAAAACCTGCAAGCAAATCGCCGGGATTTTTAGGATCTTCCTGGATCATTCCTACATAAATATGCCCGAACGATTGGCGCATCAAGCCATTAAAAAATCCTTCTTTTGCATAAATGACAAGCCATTGTTTCGAGTGGATTGTTGAGGATTGGAGCCCAAAATAGCATAAAACCACCAAAGTCCATTTGACCCAAGATTTGTTAAAACGCAATAAAAGAAGAGCAGCTCTTTGATTCATGATCTGAATTCTACGGGAAAATTACCAAAAATTTACTTTTTGTCAACATTTCTTCCATTTTTAGATCTATTAAAAGACGATTTATTGACTTTTATCATTGTTTAATAAGGCCCTTGACTTGCATTTTAAGCCTTAAATTTGACGCCTAATACAGTATTTATGATTTCTGAAGTCACCTATCAATCCACGCATAAAATTCGCATTCTGACTGCAGCCTCTCTATTTGACGGGCATGATGCGGCCATCAACATCATGCGACGCATTATGCAAAGCAGTGGCGTCGAAATCATCCATCTGGGGCATAACCGCTCGGCACTTGAAATCGTGGAGGCTGCCATACAGGAAGATGTACAAGGTATAGCAATTACTTCTTATCAGGGTGGGCATAATGAGTTTTTTAAATACATCTATGATTTACTCAAAGAGAAGGGATGTGGTCATATAAAGATTTTTGGAGGCGGCGGAGGAACAATCCTGCCCTCAGAAATTGAAGATCTGCATGCTTATGGCATATCTCGTATTTACAGCCCGGACGATGGAAGAAAACTTGGACTACAGGGCATGATCAATGATTTGATCAGGCAATGTGATTTCTTGACGTATTCCTCTTTGAATGGCGAAATGAAAGCCTCATTCAAAGGCGACATACCTGCCATTGCCCGATTGATTTCGGTTATTGAAAATGATGCAGAAAAAGCCACACAGCTGGTCAAGGAAATGGATAATACTCCATTAAGCCAAAAGATTCCCGTTCTCGGAATAACCGGCACAGGTGGTGCAGGAAAATCGAGTTTGGTGGATGAGCTGGTTCGCAGATTTATACTTGATTTCGGAGATAAACGCATTGCAATTTTATCTGTTGATCCTTCTAAACGAAAAACCGGTGGCGCCTTGCTGGGCGACCGCATACGCATGAATGCCATTCATCCTGAATTTCACGGCGGACGGGTTTTTATGAGATCACTGGCTACAAGACAGAGTAATCTTGCTTTGTCTCCACATATTCAAAATGCATTGAAGTTATTAAAAGCGTCTGCTTTTGATCTGATTATCCTGGAAACTTCCGGTATCGGGCAAAGCGATACGGAGATCGTCGATTTCAGCGATGTTTCACTTTATGTCATGACACCTGAATATGGAGCTGCAACGCAGTTGGAGAAAATAGACATGTTGGATTTTGCCGACATTGTTTCCATCAATAAATTTGATAAACGTGGCGCCATGGATGCGCTTCGCGATGTGCGCAAACAATTTCAACGCAACCACAAAGCATTTGATAAGTCACCGGATGAGATGCCTGTTTTCGGAACAATTGCATCTCAATTCAATGATCCGGGAACCAATCTTTTATATAAAAAACTGGTCTCGCTAATTTCCGAAAAAACTGCTGTGTTATGGGAATCAAATTTAAAATTGCCAGTCGGAGAATCAGAAAAAATTTATATCATACCTCCTTCAAAAACCCGCTATTTAAGTGAAATCTCGGATAACAACCGCAACTACGATAAATGGGTAGATAAGCAAGCGCAAACCGCCAGCGAACTTTACTCCTTGCATACAGCAAAACAATTATTGCAAAATGCAAATGCGAATTTTGAATCTGTCGAGCAACAAATCAAGGAAAGTGAATTGCATTTAGAAGGAACTTGCAAGATTATTTTAGAGAAATGGGAAGACAAAAAAAATGCTTACAAGCAGGATGTTTATATTTATAAAGTAAGAAACAAAGACATCAGTGTTCCAACATTTACTAAATCGCTATCACATTCGAAAATACCCAGAGTTGTGCTTCCGAAATATAAGGATTGGGGCGACATTTTGCATTGGGTGCATCAGGAAAATGTTCCTGGTGAGTTCCCCTATACTGCAGGAGTCTATCCTTTTAAAAGGCAGGAAGAAGATCCGACGAGAATGTTTGCAGGTGAAGGCGGACCAGAACGCACCAACAGAAGATTTCACTATTTGAGCTTGGATATGCCTGCCAATAGACTTAGTACAGCCTTTGATTCGGTTACCCTATACGGAGAAGATCCCGATCATCGTCCAGATATATATGGAAAAGTTGGAAACAGCGGTGTCAGCATTTGCAGTCTCGATGATGCCAAGAAACTATACAGTGGATTTGATTTGTGCGATCCAAAAACATCCGTGAGTATGACCATTAATGGTCCGGCAGCGACCATATGTGCATTTTTTATGAATGCAGCCATCGACCAGCAATGTGAACTATATATTCATGAGCATACATTAGAATCCAGGGTAGAAGAGCAATTGAAGATCAAATACGATCAAAAAGGAATCAAAAGGCCCAGCTATCTGGGGGAATTACCACCGGGCAACAATGGATTGGGATTGATGTTATTGGGAATTACAGGAGAAGATGTTCTGGAAAAAGAAATTTATGAAAAACTCAAAGCAAAAGCATTGAGTTCGGTAAGAGGTACTGTACAGGCAGATATCCTCAAAGAAGATCAGGCACAAAACACTTGTATTTTTTCAACAGAATTTTCGCTCAAACTCATGGGCGATGTTCAGGAATATTTCATTCAAAATAAAGTTCGCAATTTTTATTCTGTTTCTATCAGCGGTTATCACATTGCAGAAGCGGGGGCAAATCCCATTTCGCAATTGGCTTTTACCCTTTCCAATGGATTCACTTTTGTAGAGTATTATTTATCCAGAGGGATGCATATCGATGATTTTGCACCCAATCTTTCTTTCTTTTTTTCGAATGGGGTAGATCCTGAGTATGCCGTTATTGGACGCGTTGCGCGTCGTATATGGTCTAAAGCTATGAAATATAAATATGGTGCGAACGAGCGAAGCCAAATGTTGAAGTACCATATACAAACATCGGGGAGATCATTGCATGCACAGGAGATTTCATTCAACGACATTCGCACTACGCTTCAAGCGCTTTACGCTATTTATGACAATTGCAATTCATTACATACAAATGCTTATGATGAGGCAATCACCACGCCTACTGAAGAATCCGTGCGAAGAGCCATGGCCATTCAGTTGATCATCAACAATGAACTAGGATTGGCTAAAAATGAAAATCCCTTACAAGGTTCATTCATCATTGAAGAGCTCACGGACCTTGTGGAGGAAGCAGTGTTGGCAGAATTTGATCGCATCACAGAAAGAGGTGGCGTATTAGGGGCCATGGAGACCATGTACCAGCGCAGCAAAATCCAGGAAGAAAGTTTGTATTACGAAACCCTCAAACATACGGGCGAATACCCGATTATTGGAGTTAATACATTCTTATCAAAAGATGGATCACCAACGGTACTTCCACGAGAAGTCATCCGGGCTACAGAGTCTGAAAAGGATGATCAGATTACTTCATTAAATGAACTTAAACAAGCAAATGATAATAAGTCTCTGACCAGCTTACAAAAATTACAGGAAGCAGCCTTGCATAATTCCAATATGTTTGAATCATTGATGGAAGCGGTGAAGACTTGTTCGCTCGGTCAAATCACCACGGCGCTGTATGCTGTCGGAGGAAAATACAGACGGAATATGTAAAGTGGATGGATTATTGATTATGGAGTATAGATGATGGATGATAGATTGGGGATGATAACTAATATATGTTAGTTTAATTTTCATACAACATGATGAATGGTATATTTTCTGATGGCATAAAAAAAGCCCGGAAGATGTTTCCGGGCTTATAAAATGTAGATGCAATTTTTATTTTAAAATTTCCAAGCGTTGAGTAATTTTTGTCTTTCCGTCTGAAATTTGAAGTATGTAAATTCCATTTCGGAGATGTAAGAGCGGAACATCTATATACATTTCATTTTCTCTTGGATCCAATTTGATTTCAAGAACTTTCCTGCCAAATAGATCTGCAAGTAATAATGATTTGCTTACGAATTCGAATCCGCTGATTTTAACTTGGATAAATTCTGTAGCCGGATTGGGTGAAATCATTAAAGTATGAACTGAAGCATGGGTTTCTATTTTCTGAATCCCGTATGCATCTGAAACGTTTAATGATTCATTCATGTTTTTGTCAGATTTTCGGAGTGAATTATTTGACTTTGTAGAGAACCAACCATCAATAATTGCTGATGTTGTCGCAGAACCACATTTAGAACGGATTTGGTAATGGTGCAATTTGCCAGAGGGCAAAGCTGTGTAATGGTATTCTTTCGAATTTCCATTACCGGTCACCCAACTTGACCAGCTTGACCAAACACCTGTACTTACTTCGTGACGAATGCGCAACTGATATTCTGTATTGCAAGGAGTCCCTGCGCTCCATTTTATCTTTGCAGATGTTTCTGTTGTGTCTTTAACAAATACATTAACGGGTGCTCCGCAACTATAGGCCAGGACTGTAACTTTTTGATTACAATTGCTTTTATTGTTGCTGGAATCTTTTGCTGTCCATTTTACAGTTTGCACTCCAAGATCAAATTGATTGGGTGCATTGTTGGTTATTGCGCCGCTAATTCCACAATTATCGGAAGCTGTTGGGTTGGCTAAATTTACCAAAGCTTTGTCAATTTTGCATAGTCCATTTGGTGTAGTAACGGTGATATCTGAAGGGCAATTGATACTTGGTTTTTCTAGATCCTGGATGTTGATGGTAAAGGAGCATGTACCCGACTGATTATTGCTTGCGGTCACTGTCCACAAAACTGTTGTAATTCCTTTGCTGCATATTTTTCCAGCCAAACTTCCGGATTGCGTTCCTGTGTTTGCGCCTGTCAATATACAAGATTCTGATTTTTTACTGCAATTGTCCTGGAAAGTAGCGTAAAATTCTGATCCATTGGCCGTATAGGTACACATACCTATAAATGTGTTTCGAATTTGGTTTTGCGGGCACGTAATGATGGGTAATAAGGTATCCAATACAGTAACCAATCCTACACAACTCGATGAGTTCCCGTTATGGTCGGTAACGTATAAAACGACTTCTACAACTCCCGTATGATGACAGAATAGTTGATCAATGCTTAAATCCAAATCATCAAGGCCACAGGCATCTGAAGAACTATGGTTAAGCTGAGCAGGTGTGATGTCAACGGTTCCCTGACTATTTAAATAAACAGCAGCATTATTACAGATGGCTTGTGGTTTAACCGTATCATATATACTCACTGTAGCGCTGCAGGTCGATGAGTTGGAATGTAAATCCGTAACCGTTAGTATTATAGTTTCGCTTCCGACATCTTCACAGCTGAAACCAGACTTGTTTAAATTGAAGGACAACATTCCACAAACGTCAGATGAATTATTATTAATATTTTCAGCATCAAGTTCAAATGAACCGGCTGAATTCAAATATATATCAAAATTGTTGCAATAGGCCTGAGGTTTAAACGTATCCTGAACGGTGAGTGTAAACTGACAAAAAGATGAATTTTGAAATGCATCTTTTGCAATCCATTGGATGGTTGTTTCACCAACATTAAAAACGGTATCCCGCAAACTTGTCAGACCGGTGCCTGAACTTGCACCGCTAAATGAAAATTCAATGGTGGTCACTGCACAATTGTCGCTGCTTGAAATATAGTCAAACTCCGTATTTTGAGCTTGGTAAAAGCATTGATTTGAAGTTGTATATTTTACAATCGGTGGAGGACAACTTATGACGGGATTTACGGTGTCCTGTAATCTAAATGAAATATCATTGCCGTCGCCACCTTTATAATTGATGGCATATGTGAACCCATTAAATGATATCGTATCACCTGAATTCGGCAAGTCTAAAAACCTGCCTTTAATAGAATCTGTGCTGTTGTTTTGCAAAATGATAAATTCATAACAATTGATGTTTGCTCCAATCAATGTAACACTAACTCCGGTATCGATGGTGATCTGACCATTAATGCGGACCTGGTCGTAGCCGGATCCGGCATCCATATCTGTTAATTCAAAATCGAGATTTGTATTCTTGAACGCCACAGGATAATCAAATTCAATTTGGCCGGGACTATTACCCGGAGCTACTCCATATTTTTTTCGGCATTGTTCATAAGCAATTTTATCTGTTGACTTTAGAGCTGCACATGTTTCAATTCCTGGTGAATTATTAGGAGGTGCATTAGTTCCAATTTCCGGATCACAGGCTTTGGTTTTAGTATTGTATATATAACCCTTCCCACAACTTGGTGGCGGTGGTACATTTGGTGATGGATCCGGTTTCTTAGCTTTTCCGGATCCTGCCATTTTTCCATTTCCTCGCACAGTAGTATTGGCCGTTACTTTTCTTTGCATTTGTGGATCTCCTTGATAAGAACCGAGGTCCAAAATTCCTGATTCCACAGCAAGTGTATCTGCCAGAAGATCGGTCATTAATTCTGTTTTGGCTGTATCCGATTTATTTATTTTTAAATAACCCTGATTTTTCATAGCATTGCTTGTAATCTGCGATTTTTGGTTTCCGGTAATTTCCGTTTTGGAATCGCCTTTTATATGGGCATCGCTATGATAATCTCCCTTTACTTTTATCGACTTCTCCGGGCCTTTTAATTCGATAGTATCTCCAGCGTAGGTTAGATCTTTTTCAATATGTAAATCTTGCTTAATGCTTAATTTGGGAGTTGTAATTTGTATTTTATCTATGTCTCCTCCATAATCAACGCTGACTTCTTTTTCATCTTCCAGTGAAACCGCACTACCGTTTTCTGATTTGATGGGGGTATTATTTCCTTTGAGTTCTGCTTTTTCGTTGGGATCAGCATTTTTGATTCGCAAGTAATCATCGAGCCGCATATAGGAACCTTCGGGCTTGTTGACTTCCAATTTATGAAGTGCACCGGGACCGGAAATAATTTGCAGACTATCGCCTTTCATAACTACAAATGCAGGGCCTTTCAGATTTTGAGTATTGACCACCAAATTTCCTTTGTTGTTGAGTTTAGTACCGGGCGGGGCATCCATTTCGAGAAGTTCAGCGTGGAGCACCAACAAAGAATCCACATTTAAATCCTGTTTCATCATGAGTTTAGGAGTCTTGGCTTCGACGCGATCAATTTTACCCTGATAATCGACTTCAACTTCTTTTTCATCTTCCAGTGAGACCGCACTACCGTTTTCTGATTTAATAGGCGTATTATTTCCTTTGAGTTGTGCTTTTTCGTTGGGATCAGCATTTTTGATTCGCAGGTAATCATCGAGCCGCATATAGGAACCTTCGGGCTTGTTGATTTCCAATTTGTGAAGGGCACCGGGACCGGAAATAATTTGCAGACTATCGCCTTTCATAACTACAAAAGCAGGGCCTTTCAGATTTTGAGTATTGACCACCAAATTTCCTTTGTTGTTGAGTTTGGTACCGGGCGGGGCATCCATTTCAAGAAGCTCAGCATGGAGTACCAACAAAGAATCCACATTCAAATCTTGTTTCATCATGAGTTTAGGAGTCTTGGCTTCGACGCGATCAATTTTTCCCTGATAATCGACTTCAACTTCTTTTTCGTCTTCCAGTGAAACCGCACTTCCATTTTTACTTCTAATGGGCGTATTATTTCCTTTGAGTTGTGCTTTTTCGTTGGGATCAGCATTTTTGATACGCAGATAATCGTCGAGGCGCATATAGGAACCTTCTGGTTTGTTGACTTCCAATTTATGAAGTGCACCCGGACCTGAAATAATTTGCAGACTATCGCCAAGCATAACGACAAAAGCAGGCCCTTTCAGATTTTGCGTATTGACCACCATATTGCCCTTGTTATTGAGTTTGGTACCTGCAGGCGCATCCATTTCGAGAAGTTCAGCGTGGAGCACCAACAAAGAATCTACATTTAAATCCTGTTTCATCATGAGTTTAGGAGTCTTGGCTTCGACGCGATCAATTTTTCCCTGATAATCGACTTCAACTTCTTTTTCATCTTCCAGTAAAACAGCACTACCGTTTTTACTTCTAATGGGCGTATTATTTCCTTTGAGTTGTGCTTTTTCGTTGGGATCTGCATTTTTGATTCGCAAATTATTTTCCAGGTCAATCTTTCCGCTAGGTTTATCAACAACTAAATGATGAACGGATCCATCCCCTTTTATTTTTTGATCCTGGCTACCTTGCATTTTTACTTTGCCATCTCCACGCATTGGGGGATTATTTAATTCGGCATCTCCTTCCAGCTGAATTTCTTTTCCTCCCTCCAGGTTATTCATTTTTTTAATTTTCAACAGCGTTTTGACGATGAGATGATTGTAGAGTATTATTTTACCGGTATCATCGGTTTCCATTTCTAAGGTACCTATGATATCCTTGATATTAATAATTGCATTTCTGTAAAACTTAAGTGTCGCACTATCTGCTTTTAAGGATCCTTCTTTCAAGGCTTTGAGTTCGCCTCCAATGATTGATAAAATCTTGTTTCCTAATTTTATTGTAACATCTGCAACACTATCAATAACTAACGATTGTATGGTTAAATTTTTATCTAAAGTGATTTGACCGGATGAAGTACCCATGATTTTTATTTGATCGGTTGAATCCGGCAAACCATCCTCATCAATATTGGTAGACAGGCCAACTGACCTCCAGAAGCTCGTATCACTAGCGTTTTTATTACCTATATTGATATTGTTTAGTTCTATAACTGTTATGGTTTCAAATACTTTCATTGGGATCGTTTTGGATACAGAACAACTGGCTTGTTGGATGGTCACAGGTAAATTATAATTACCAACCTGAGTTGGTGTTCCATTAATGATTCCATTTGTACTATTTAAAATTAATCCTTGGGGGAAGCTGTCCAAAACAACCGACCATTTAGGCGTTGTCATTCCAGTTTGCTTTAAGGTGTCCAGATATGGTTTATTAACAAATGCAGAATCCATACTGACATTTAGTATGCTTGCATTTGGATTCGGATCAACGGTTAATGTTCTGGTAAATGTTGGCCCTTTACATGTATTAGCTGTTGCATTTATTTTATAAACAGCATTGACCTGATTTGATGTGGTATTGATCAATTTTTCCTTTATTGTATCACTGGTTTGATTCGAAACAGCAGCATTGCTGATTCCTGTCACTAGAGCCCTTGACCAACTGTAAGTTGCACTGACATGAGAACAGCTTATTGCATATTTTTGGGAAACATTGCTGCATATCGTGTCTAAAGCAACACTGGTGATGAGGACAGGATCTGCAGTTTCCTGAATTTCGTAAGGACCCAAATCTATCGTAGATTCGAAAATGCGAATGTTGCTCTGAATATCTTTGCTTAAATTATTGAAAGTATTCTCACCGGCATTTAATAATTGGCTGCAGGATTTTAGGATCAAACCATCATCTGTGCTAAACCACTGATCATCTGCACCATCCGGATCGGCTATATTTTGAAATGCGGGATCATAATTGAAAAAATTATTGGCAGCAGAAATATCGTTTAAAAATTCCGCTGTTTCATAATTGGTATTATTGAAGGCAAATTGCAAATCTGTATTTTCAACAGAAAAAAAGGAAGCGAATGCTCCCAAATCAGCAAACTTAGTAGTTTTAACTCCGTTGATTCGATTATCTCTAAATATGCAATTGCGAACAACTGTTGACTTTGTAGGATCATTATTGAATACGCCGAAAATGGCTCCTCCGCTTCTTGCGCAGTCGTTTTCTACAAATGTGCAATTGATAAATTCAGGATAGGAATTGGATTCATTAAACACTCCACCGCCTTCGTCATTGGTATCGTTGTTGTAGATAATGGCATTGATAAGCTTTGGAGAAGAATTGTTATTATAGAGTCCTCCACCATCATCACTGCTGAAATTATTTACGAGAGCTATGTTTTGGTAAATTGTATTTGAAAATGCGTTGTATATCCCACCACCTTCAGATCTTGCTGTTGATTTTGATTCTACGGTAAGATTGGTAGCAGTATTCGCTCTACCATTCCTGATGACAAATCCATCCAGCAAAGTGGTATTATTATCAGAAACGGATAGCACGACATGATAGGCATTGTCCGAGACGTCACCAAGAGTGCCTATATCGCCATCCAGAATAGAAATCTGTAAGCTCAAATTCCTTTCTGACAGATTGGTTTCTGTGCCGGCAAATGATCCATATACTTTGACACCATTTTTTAGATAGAATGTAAAATCGCGTGGTGCATTTGTAGTTCCATCTGGTTCATATAAGGGATAATAAGTACCGGCGGCAACCCAAATCTCATCTCCGGCTGAGGAAGCATTGATCATAGCTTGTATGTCATTTGAAGCATTGGCCCAACTACTCCCGTCTTCAGATCCGGTTGCTATAGGTTTGACATAACGAATCGCAGCCAGGCAATTACTTGAAATTAGCGAAATTAAAAGCAAGATGTTAAAAATGGGCAATAAATGAATTGTCCTTAATTCTAGCTTTCCAGAAACAATGCTTAAAAGAAACTGTGACTTTTTCACGGCGGCTGATTTTAGATGTGAATTGATGAATTTCATAAAACAAACCTATGGCCTAGGATTTTTGGAAAAGAATGGAGTATTTAGAAGCCCTGTAAAAGTCGAAGAATGATGGTTTGGAGTAGATTTAGAAATTCGAAGTAAATTATTGTTTAAATTTATGCATCAGCCTTATGACCGAATTGAAGTATATTTTAGTTGATGACGATCTGGTTTTCAGGGAGTTGACCTTGCAATATTTAAGCATGATTCCAGGCTTGGAATTGCTTGGAACCTCTGATAATGCAATTTCTGCCCGTGAAATGATCTTGATGCAACAACCGGATATGATGATCCTGGACGTTGAGATGCCCGGTTTGACCGGTCTTCAGTTGCTCAGAAGTTTAAATAAAACCCCGCTCACTATTTTTATTAGCAGTTATCCTCAATTTGCGGCAGACGCCTTTGAGGTTGATGCAATTGATTTTTTAGTCAAACCCTTTTCACCTGAGCGATTAATCAAAGCTGTTGACAAAGTCAGAATGTTGTATGAAATGCGCAAGCAAGATGAAATGGCCGATCAGATTCCAGCGCATAATGAGGACAGTTTTTTTATCCGGGAGAAAAGTGCATATGTTAAGATTTTATTTCAAGAGGTTCTCTATATAGAATCCATGGCTGATTTTGTAAGTATTTTTTTAAGCAATGGGTCCAAAAAAATAGCATTGGTCGGATTAAAAACATTGGAACAACAATTGCCCGGACATTATTTTATAAGAATTTCACGAAGCCACATTATCAACAGATCCAAAATCACAGCTGTTGAAAACGCAATGGTTTACATTGATAAACTAAGACTCCCTATTGGGAAATCGTATTCAGAGGAAGTTGTTCAGGCTATTATTGGAAATTCTGCTATAAAGAGATTTATTTAAATGATGCAAATAAGATTGCTTTACTTCATTGTTATTTTTATTCTTTGCTTTGAGAATAAAAACATTTCCCAATCTCATGAAACCTTGGATAGTTTGTTGAGGATGGTGAATGAGGAGCTGATCGATTCCGGACAGATGTTTATTCATCGGGAGATTGGGGATTACTATATGAATAATAATGCCAGCAAGGCTATAGACTATTTTGAAAGGGCTCGTCAAATAGCCAGCGCTCTGAAATTAAAAACCAACGAGGCTGCAAATCATTATTCTATTGCATATTGTTATATTATAAAAGGTGATTTTGATCATGCATTAGAAAATTATCTGCAGGCCGTCAGAATTTATGAAGAATTAGGGCATAAAAGAAGGCTTACAAATGCTTATATAGCTGTGGCCACACTTTATGCAGATTACAATAAATTAGACAAGTCAAGAGATTACTTTAGTAAGGCCGAACGATTGATTGAAATCACTCAAGACACTTTTGAATGGTTAACTTATCTTTCAGAAGTGGGTATTATATTTTACAAACAATCCAAGTATGATTCGGCTATCATTTTTCTAAAAAAGGCACATAATATAGCCGTGCTGTCAAATGATAGCTATTTGATTCCGACCACTTTGGTTAATTTGGGATTAATGTACAAGAAATTAGGTGATAATGAGCAAGCTTTGTATTATACAGACAGTGCATTGCATGTATTTATAAAAATGAAGTCCAGTAGCCATTCATTTGCAACTGTGTACAATAATTTTGGATCTATTTATGCGCAGGCTGGCCAAATTGAAAAGGCCAAAGAGGCCTTTCATGAGAGTTTGCGCTATTGTTTTGAAAGCAATAGCAGATTGATAGAAATGGAAAATTATCTGAACATGTCAGATATGTTCGAAAAAATCGGTGATTGGAAAAATCACAGTTATTATCTTAAAAAGCATTTTGGATTAAAAGATAGCATTTTTACAGCAGACAATAAATACAAACTAACGGAACTCGAATCAGATTATTTGCTGGAAAAGAAAAATAAAGAATTGTATCGTAAAGAAGCTGAGGTAGCTAAACAACGGACTGCGCGAAATTTATTTATTTTTATTGCGATAGCCGGATTTCTGTTGTTAACTGTAATGATATACGCTTATATTAAAATTGAGCGCAAGAAAAGAATAGTTGAGGAGCAACGCGATTTAATCACGTATCAAAAATCTGCACTTGACGAATTGAACAGTTTGAAGGATCGTTTATTTTCCATTATCAGCCATGACCTCCGCAATCCGATCATCACATTGAGATCATACTTATTGCTATCTGATAATGAATCCCTCACTGCAGATAAAAAATTGCTTTTTAAAAATCAAACAATGCAGGCGGTCACTCAAACAGGTGAACTGCTTGATAATCTCCTGGCCTGGGCTAATATGCAGTTAAAAAATACTGAGGTAAATATCGTGCCGGTTGATTTAAAAGAATGTGTGGATGATGTCATATCTTCATTGCATTTGCAAGCTGCTCAAAAGAAAATTCAAATCAAAAGCCGTATTCAGGAACAAATGGTTCCTGCAGATGTGGATATTCTTTCTATCGCTTTGCGAAATCTCATTACCAATGCAATTAAGTTTAGCAGGGAACATCAGGAAATATTAATTACTTCAAAAAATGTAGATCAGAAAATATATATAAGTGTTCAGGATTTTGGGCTTGGTATGTCTTTAGATCAAATAGAAAGAGTTAAAAGTTATGCCAGCAAAAGCTCAAAGGGAACACACGGCGAAAAAGGTAGCGGCCTCGGTATTTTTTTAATTTCAGAACTTCTCCGTAAATTGAATGGTACACTCCAGATTGAAAGTAAGGAAGGGGAAGGAAGTACATTTACAATAGAATTGGCATCATTTGTCTGAATATAAATGAAATTGTGTTGGAATCATTAAATATTTATATGGGATCCAGAATTAAAAATGTCATTAATTCTGAAGCAAGAAATGAGTACAAAAGCAAATCTTTCGCAAATTTATTTCCGAAAGCTCAATGGTAAATGCAAGAAATTTATTTCTTTGTTTTGGGCCAACTAGAAATACATGATTAATATCTGTAGAGACCACTGAGTTGGATGTGAATATGATACACTGCAGGATTAGCCAACTGCCCGGTTTGTATTTTTTAATTTCATCAAATAACCGTAAAATAGCGCAAATGAAAAACCAGCTAATAGCGCTGCGAGTGTAGGTTGAATACCTGCAAGCCAGTCATAGACTCCATGTAAGATAGCAGCTGTAGCAAAACCTATAAAAATCAGTGCAGATTGTTGAGTACCGCGAATGTTAGCAATACTTATAAAATAAGCCACAATGCCTGAAAAGACAGCATGACAAAAGACCAAGGACAAAGAACGCAACATTACCAATACCATCGCATTTTGAACTCCTGATACCAAACCACTAACCCCATAGTCAAGGGTCTTGGCATAGGTATTCCCAATGGCATTATCGCCATAATGTAAATTTTCGAATGCTGCAAAACCCAATCCACTAAAAACACCGATGGTGATCAGGGATAACTCATTGAGATCTTTACGGAACCATCTTAAGGCAACAAAAATAGGAATGGATTTTATAAGTTCTTCACAGATGCCTACTTGGAGTACATATCCAATCAGTGATATTAGCAAATTGGGATTGTCTGCTGCATCGAGATAGAAATTTGGCAAAAAGCGATAAACAAATAACAATAACCAGATACCAATGATGCCCGTAAAAAACAAAGAGGCTATTGGAAGTCGATTGGATGTATGGTCCTTTATTATAAATTTTTTAAAAATAACACCCCAAACAAATGCAAAAAATAATGCAAACATAGTAAGTTGAGTAGAAACATGATTAACCGTAATGATGAGTAAAGGAATAATGCCTAAAAAACTAACTGCCCAGAAGATAAAATCCTTTAGAAGCAAATGAATATTTGTTTGATCAATCGGGATAATTTCCTGTTTTAATGGTATTTGTTGTAAATCTTTGAGTAAGGTTTGTGCTTGTTTAGAACTCTTTTCAATGATATTTTGGAAAGATTCATTCAGGGATTGAATGGAGTCCTGTTGATCTGTGTATTCACTAATAATTTGGGATTCTTCAATAATCGGAATTTGTAAAGTTTGCCCGCAGACAGAACAAAAACGTTGTTTGCCGGAAGAATCATCTTCTAATTCCAATTTTGAATTGCATTTTGGACAATGAATTTTAATCATAGAATCAAATTATTTATTTTTTTGGATATGGATTTTTGGACAAGAAATACCCCATATATAAATAGTTTTATCAGTTTTCTTGAATTCAACGTTTTCCTTATCGAGAATCCGGATGGATTTAAATTCTGTTAAATTGGGATCGAAGAGTGCATAGAGGTCGGGAAGATTATTTTTATCCAATTTGAATTGAAGTCGTATTTTATCTTTTTGTTCCGACCACTTTCCTTTGAATACATATTTTTTCTCTGGTTTTTCTTCGAGGTCTTTAAAATGTAATTCGAATTTTTTATTTTTTAAGAGAACGAGTTGAATTTTAGCAACATCATTTGCAACAGTTTCATACAATCCCGTCTTAGGTGCCTTACATGACAGAAACATCAGGAAGATAAACAGATAATACGTAGATTTATTTAACACGATTCAAACGATTTAGAAATTAAAGGTAAAGATCCGGGGGCAGAATTTTAGAAAAACGAATAGTATTTTAATAAATAAACCTTCTTCTTAAGCATAACAAGCTGCGTGGATCGGCTTCTTATGATCACCAAATTGTTTAAATGGGAACCGTGTTTGTTTTCCAAGTAATCTTTGGTCAACACCAATCATCAACTAACAAATCCCGGCACCATCAAATTAAGGTTGATAAAAGATTTCTTCATGCCATGACAACCTAACGACTAACATCCAGCAACCAACAACCATCAACTAACATCCAACAACCATCAACTTAAGAAACCATTTTCACTTTACCCCTTTGGCTGGTTTTAAACTGATGCCCCTCTTTTATTAATTTTTCCATTTGCGATTCTATTCCTCCTGGAAATTTTTCAAAAAGGCTCCCATCATCTCGAATAATTCTCCAGTAAGGTGGAATTTTCAGTTCGCCCTCTTTTTTTAATTCTTCGGCATATTCTGCTACAATTCGCAAAAAAATTCCAGTGGTCAGTGGACAGGCATAATCGGCTTTGCATTCTTCAGCGATATGTTCCCGCAACTGTGTCAGTTTTAGAGTTTTGCTTGTCGGAATTTCGAATATTATTTTTTCGATCAGGCGTGGTGTTGGAATGACCATTTTATTTCCTCCAAACCTTTCGTTCCATTCAACCGGACCGGTTTTTATTTCGGGCAAAGCGGGTTTGTCCATTTTTACATTCCAGGAAGTTCTGCTTTTCATGCAATGAATAGAATTTTCAAATCCGGGTAATTTGGGCACCAATGGAATTCAATCTTTGATCTATGTTTTCATAACCGCGATCGATCTGATGTATGGAGTGAATTTTACTTTTGCCTGAAGCAGATAGCGCTGCAATGAGAAGTGCAACTCCTGCACGTATATCTGGGGATGTCATTTCAATACCCCTCAAAGTGAACTTACGATTGAGACCGATGACGGTGGCACGGTGTGGATCGCACAAAATAATTTGCGCGCCCATGTCGATGAGTTTATCGACAAAAAACAATCTCGACTCGAACATTTTTTGATGAATGAGCACACTTCCTTTTGCCTGGATAGCCATAACTAACAAAGCACTCATCAAATCGGGAGTGAAACCGGGCCATGGGGCATCGTAAATTGTCATAATCGAACCATCCATGAATGACTGTATAGCATACTCTTCCATAGCGGGAATGTATATATCATCACCATTTATTTCTAGTTGTGCTCCCATTCTTTCAAACACAAATGGGATAATGCCAAGATGGTCTACGCCGGCATTTTTGATGGTAATTTCAGATTGTGTCATGGCGGCGAGACTGATAAAGCTACCGACTTCAATCATATCCGGAAGTATGCGGTGTGTGGTTCCACTTAGTCTTTCGACGCCTTGAACATGTAGGAGATTAGATCCAATGCCTTCTATGTTGGCACCCATATTGATGAGCATCTTACAAAGTTGCTGGATATAAGGTTCACAAGCGGAATTATAAATCGTGGTTGTTCCTTTCGCTAATACAGCGGCCATTAATACGTTTGCCGTTCCCGTTACGGATATTTCATCCATGAGGATATAACTTCCCTTTAATTCATCGGCATTGATGACATAGGCCCCTTTCGTGTCATCGTAGTCAAATTGAGCGCCTAATTTTTGTAAGCCGAGAAAATGTGTATCTAGGCGTCTTCTGCCAATTTTATCGCCACCTGGTTTGGGCAGTACAGCCTTTTTATATCTGGCCAATAATGGTGCTAACAACATTACAGACCCTCTGATCTTTCGCGCATTAGATTGAAAGGCTTCGGTGCCAAAAAATTCAAGATCTACGTCTTTGGCTTCAAAGCTATACTTATGTGCATCATGTCGGGTCACCTTTACACCTAAACCGGCAATAAGCTCAATAAGATGCCTGATGTCGAGAATATCAGGTAAGTTTTCTATTGTTACCGTATTTTCCGTGAGCAGTGTTGCGCATAATATTTGCAGTGCTTCATTTTTAGCACCTTGAGGCTGCAAATCGCCCTGAAGCCTATTGCCTCCAATGACCTCAAAACTATCCATTGTCGTCATAGTCTGTTTTTACGAGCCAAAAGTATTCATTTTTTATCAGGCCTTTTCAATCGGTAGCTGACTATGCTTTTGTAAAGTTCAGGAACTGAGTCTAAATTGATATGATCTGAAAGGAAGTTGCCATCTTTTAAATATTTATCAATTTTTTTACCAGGACTTATTTTTTTTACAAGTGCTTCATAATCAATAATTCATATCTAATTTTATCCTATAATCGCAAGGTAGCTGACCATACTTCAAAAAAAAATTGACATCTTTGCTGATAACATTTGAACAAGTTTGAATACTTATCGATATTAGTTAGATATTTGATTCGACTAGTATCTGTCAAATAGGCTACTAAAAAATAAATGTCCATTTTATCACTATTAAAAAATTTTCAAAAATGAAAACCTTGTATTTTTTTCTTTTCTCTTTCGTTTTTTTGGGATTAAGCCAGTCTTATGCACAAGGTGCAATGGGCGGTGGTGCTGCTAAACCTGGTGCTAATCAAGGCACAAACGCTCCTGCAACAGGTCTTACTGTAAACCTGAGAACTGCTAAAACAGGTGCTGCAAAAGCAATTATGGCTGATGCTTTAAAAACAATGAACCGTAAAGGATTGCGTTTCCAGTTATTGGATGGAAATGGTAAGGCAATTGCTGGTGGTGACAAACGCGTGAAGTACAACGAAGCTAACGGAGACGTTTCAGTTGATGTTGTAGGTCTTCCTGCTGCACCTAAAGGTAAAAATTTTAGATTAAAAATTACCGGAGCAGACAATGCAATTACGAATGTGGATTTGAAGTAAATCTTCATCTTTCCTACAAGACACACCAAGTCTTAAAAATAAAAAAAGGAGACGACATTTGTTGTCTCCTTTTTTATTGGTGTAATATGATCTAAAAGCAGAATTTTCGAATTTGCCTGATTTAATGCTTATCTTTAGTATTTATGACTCACAAATAATTCAGGTATGAAAACATTTACACCTTCGTTTTTTCTGTTTAGATCAAGTAGAATAACATTCGTAATTTTTATATTATTTGTTTGCGTTCCTATTAAAAGTTCAGCGCAATTTCAAAAATACTTTGGAAGCAACTTGAATAATTCATTTTCTAAAGTAATAGCGGATGGCAGTGAATATTATGTCTTAGGTCTGGATCAGCTAACGGCCGGCTCGCTCCCCAGTGCTTCCATTACTCGGCTCGCTGTAGATGGATCACTGCTTTGGACCAGAAGTTTAGATATAACGTCGCAATGGAATGATGCTATTCGCATACAGCCATCAGGTGACTTATTAGTTGTTGGTCATTCTACTCCATTAAATAATAGCCTTGGTAAAAGCATTATGGGAAGAATTGATGCATCAGGTAACTTTGCTTGGGTCAAAGAATACGATGCACCTGAAAGAGATTATTTTCTAAAAATTATTGAAAACCCAATTCCTCATAATCCTGCATTTCCATATTATGTCTTAGGCGGCCAAAAAGAAATTCCAGGATTATCAGGCACCTGGGATGATGTTGTTTTATTAAATATGAATGCAAACGGGAATTTCAACTGGAAGCGAATTTATGTGAGCACTGATGATGATGAATTTTTAAGAGATTTGGAAGCTTTGCCGAATGGGAATATGATTCTTTCAGGGAGCCGATTAAATACACTGAATGATCACTCCGGCATTATGTATATGACCAAAAATGATGGAAAAATAATCGCAGGAAAGATTGCAAATTGGATGAACTATCCTGATATGGTACAGGATGGAATTAGTGGTGGATTTTACACAGCATCAAATAGTGAAGTGGGTCAGGCACCTTTTCTTTCAAAATTTGATCAAAATCTTAATCAATTGTGGCAAGTTCAAATTCCAAAACTCATTTCCTTATCACAAGTTTGGGTCGCCGCTCCGGGTATTATTTATGCCACGGGTAATGGATCATTCGGATCAGCAACCCGATCAGTTATTCTGAAATTTATAGATAACTTACCTAATTCCCCAACATTAGTTTGGGTCAAATATTTTAATTCCGGTTCCAACTATTTTGGCGGAACAACTTCATTATTACCCGGCAACAATATTGTATTTGCAGATGGAAGAATTATGGCTCAGGGATTTGGTGGTCATGAAGCCTTTCTTTCCATAAGCGATCTTGAGCTTAACACATGTATGGTATTACAGGATACTGTTGCTTTGGTTCCTACGAATTTAGCGCCCATTAATTATAAATTTTACATGGACAGTGTAGTAAATCCTATCATTGGTGCGAATCTTTCCAGTAAGTTAGTCTTCTGGGAGGACGGTGATTTTTGTATCGATTGTTGTGCAAATTCACTCGCATTTTCTACGCTTATTAATCAGGGATTTACAGTCGTTCAATCGAATTGTAAGTTTACCGCAACTGCACCACAATTTGATTCATGTTATCTCTTTAGTACACCGCCTTCATTAGATGGTGCCAATGTACCCCAGGTGATTACAAACCCTGGCGGTTCCTGGTCATATACATTTACATCAAGCGGCACCCATCAACTTTGTGTCAATGTGGTTGATGAATGCAATAGCAAAAAAATGTGTACGACCGTAAATGTAAATTGCGACACTTGTTTATGCGGTCCATTTGATTTGCAATACAGCATTGGCCGCGGACCTCTTATTCCATATGCTTGCGGTGATACCTTATTTGTGCCGGCATCCACCGCAATCGTACCTATTCGATTTTTATCTTCTTTAAAATGTTTGGGAACCAATTGTCCACAACCAACGGTTGATTTAGTTCTTACCGGACCTCCTGGATTTATTCCTATTACAATTCCTGCTGTGCATGCCAATCCGGATTTTATTTTGCCTTTTACGAACTCAAGTTTTTCAATAGCTGGATTATATACATTAACTATCAATGGACATTGTGGGAGCCATATTTGTCCTTGTACTATTTATTTCATGGCAGACGGACATGATTGTTGTTCCAATCAATTTGATTTTGAATTGAGCATTTCAAATGCGGTAAGTATTACGGTTGATAATGTTAAATGTAAAGCCACCCTCAACATCGCTAATCTTCCAAAATGTGATTCCATTGGTCCGATTTTTTGGGGAGATGGTTCTTCTACTACAGGAAATTATTCGACAGCTAGCATGCCAATGCATAGCTATTCGGGAAACGGAACGTATTACATTTCATGGACCGCAACAGAATATGATTACAGCGTAATGCCGCCTGTCAAATGTTTTGATAAAGTATACCGGGATTCTTTGAAGTTGGTTTGTGATACTTGTATGTGCAAATCATTTTCTCCAATAACTTTTCTTAATCCAAATTGGCCTGGTGCTCTATTTGCTGGGAATTGTGGCGGCCCTTCTGTGAAATTGCCTTGTATAAAGCCAGGACAATATTTTACTGTTCAGGGCAATCTAAATTGCAATGCTATAAACTGTATTAAGGATTCCATACAATGGAATATCGTGCAATCAAATTCGGGACAAATTGTATCATTGGGAAATGTTCCACTTTATGCTCAACAGCCGAACGCAAGCGGACATTTCGATATTCTGCTTAATACACTTTGGTTTAATGCGGGAGTACAATATACATTAAATGTAAGTGGACAATGCGGAAGTAATAAGTGTAACTGCAAAATAAACTTTTCATTTGATGAATGCCCCTGCCCATGTGATTCCATTAAGCAAGATGTTATACAGGGGTTTTATGTAAGTGGTAATAAAATGAGTTGTAACAGAACACTTAAACCAAAAGCGCTTTGTCCAAATGATAAAGTTACATGGGTTGTAACTCCGGCAATGACGCCAACACCTGGCACATCCATTGGCAATAATAGTCAGCTTATTCAATTTAGTAATCCTGGAATTTTTAACGTGTGCATGTTTGTCACTCGAATCGATCCTGTTAAATTGGATACATGCCGGGAATTCTATTGCAGAAAAGTAACGATCAATTGCTTCCCTAATCCATCTCTTCGTTTATGTGAGCCAAATGCAATTAAAAATGGTGACTTCACACTAGGAAGGGTCGAAGGCCATATGGGCAAGAACAATGAAGCCAAAATTGATGATTGGAAATTATTTCCAAATACCGGGGATGGTTTGGTTTTTGTGACGGACAGTTTGGGTGCTTCTGATGATGGCCAGGTTTTATTGATTGGAAATAAAAATAATTTTGCGGGAATTTGGCAGCAAGTAAACTTACTAGAGGACAATTTTATCAATATTGGATTTGATTTATTAGATTATCAGAGAAAACACTACGATCTTATAAGGCCAAACATTGTATTTCGATTACAAAATGATTCTACATTAAACCCGATTAGATCTACAGAAGTAGTCAGAAAAGTATATAAGGATCAACTAGGAGCATTTGGTTACATACGGTTTGATACTACATTAATTTTTCAACATAATCCTGAATTGAAATACCTGGTGATTTGTCTTCAAAATCAAAGTGATTCGGTGATGTCTGTTATAGGTCTGGATAATATTGAGATTTGTACATCTAAAGTTCCGCTATCAAGCTATTCAGAACAACTTGGAAAATTGCGCATCTATCCAAATCCAAGCAATGGCAATTTTACTATTGAATTGCAGCATTCAGCAATTACTGGAATGAAATTCCGCATCATAGATTTAACTGGAAGAAATGTTTTTGAACAACAAGTAATTGCGGGCAATCCAATACAAAATATTAATGCAAGCTCATTAAGATCAGGATTTTATTTTTTGAAATTAATTTCTGATGAGAAGGTCATTGCCATCGAAAAATTAAAAGGCTTATTAAGCCTTGCAATGTAGAGTATCCAACAACTGTAAATTGTTGCATTAAATTGGATATTTATGGATATGTAATTAGTTGAGGGGGATTTTGAGCCAATGATTGATTTAAGAATATATTTGTCCCGGGTTACAATAAATGCCAATTTTATCAAAAATAATTAAAATAAAATGATAACAAATTGCTGCATTGGGTACCTAAATATGCGATCAGGAATGTAAATCTGATAGCTTTTTATTTATTAACGATTATTTTTAAATTTTAAATTATTTTACAAATGAAAAACATGTATTATTTTCTTTTTTCTTTCATTTTTTTAGGATTTAGCCAATCTTACGCTCAAGTTGAAGCTACAGAAACGGGTGGTAATCAAAGGTCTGAATCGGTAGGTATTAAATTAAATTTAAGAAAATCCGCTGCCGCACCATCGATTATTCAAACTGAGGATTTGAGAAGTTTGAGCCGCACTGGTTTAACATTCCAACTGGTTGACGCTGATGATAAAGTTGTTGCAAGAGGTGAGAGACGCGTAAAATACAACGAGAAGGATGGTACCGTAGACGTTGATTTGCTTGGATTGCCAGATGCGCCAAAAGGAAGAAATTATCGGATGAGAGTTACTCGTGCTGATAAAGCAGTCGTTACAAATGTTGATTTGAAGTAATTACCCAAGTTTTTAAAAATACTGAAGAACAGATCTAAATAAAGGGGGCCACAAAAGTGGCCTCTTTTTTTATTTGAAAAACAATTCATTTTAATTTTATAAAAGGGGCGTCAAAGCATGATGAAGGTTTGGTTGTAAAGGTAGTCGGGGGGCCAAAAAAATATCTAACGATTAAGTATTGCAAAAGATCAAAGGTTTCTGATATATTTACAGCAGGTTTACAGGTCAGTTTAAAATTCAATAAAAGGGTTATGCTATTCTCTTATAAATGGAAAATTTCATTTTTAAGCGTTTTCGTTTTTTGCGGGATGTATGTGTCAACGCAACCAATCCGCGGGCAAATTCCTGAAGGTGTTACTGAGATTTCTACCGGGAGGATTTTTGCTTTAATCATTGGCATCAGCGATTACAGAAATATTAATGATCTGCGATTTGCAGATCATGATGCGTTGGCATTCAGATCCTATTTGCTTCAATCGAATTTCACCGCCTCTGATTCTCAACGGATCGAACTATTTTTAAATGCCGAAGCAACCCGAATTAATGTTTCAGATGCAATTTCTGATTTAATTAAGAAACTTAAACCGAAAGACCGATTGTATTTTTATTTTGCCGGACATGGGGATATCGAAGACCTTACGCAATCCAAGAATGGGCTGCTGCTCCTTTATGATAGTCCGAAAGACAATTATTTTGGAATGAGCGATGGGGTTTTACAAGTTTCACAATTGGCAGATTATTTTGGTAAGCTTACAGATCAGGGAGTAGAAGTGGTTTATATTATAGACGCTTGTCATTCTGGAAAACTAAAAGGTGGCGATAAGGGAAAAAATCATACTTCCAAAGCCATCAGGAATACACTTTCTGACAATGCTACTTTACTTCTTTCATGTGATGTGGACCAGCTCTCTATTGAAGGTAAAGAATGGGGAGGAGGCAGAGGACTTTTTTCATATAATCTTGAAATGGGATTAAGGGGAATGGCTGATTTAGATAATGATCATAGTATTAGCTTATTTGAATTAAACCAATATGTTAGTAAACACACTTACCTTGAAAGTGATAAAAGACAAACGCCAATTGTTTTGGGGCCATTTAGTCGCATCATAACGCGTGTTTCTGGTGTATCTAAAGATTCGCTACAGGAGTCCATTTCAAAAGTGCTTAAAATGCCAGGCGATATTAATTTTAAAGGAGGCGAAGAAAAGCTATTGCCTGCATTAGATTCGATAAGTCTAGAATATTACAGCCTGACCACAGGATATTTAAATGGCTACAATTATAAGCCTGAAATTTCTGAAGGAATCACTTCCAATTTTCGAAAATTTATAGAACGGAATCCTGAGTCTGACCTGGAATCTATACTTAGAAGAAAACTCATTGTTCATTTCAATCGGGGATTTGATAGCATCATTTATCCAATCATCAATAAAGGAAAAATACCCAGATTTAAATTGGAGCAAATTCAATACATTTTGTCGGACCTAGATACTTGTCTCAATTTGATTGATAAAAATCATTACCTCTTTAATCCAATCTTATCTAGATATTTTTTAATCAAGGCCTTGATTGTAGGATTCAATATCCATATCAATAACTATGGACCACTCAACCATGATGCACATATGCAATCCATCCTCTATTTGCATCAATCCAGAACACTCGAACCAAACGCAGCTTATACAAACCTGTTCTTAGGCATCAAACATCAAACGATGAGAAATATGGACAGTTCCTTCTATTATTTTAATAAGTGTACACAATTGATACCGCATTCCGAATTGGTCCATAATTTAATTGGTGTAAGTTTATACAATATTGGAAAAATCAGAGAGTCGGCTCAATCTTTTGAAAAGGCCATCGAAGTCAACAACAAGTATTACGCTGCTTATACTAATTTAATTTCGATATATTCAAGTTTATATGAATTTGACAAAGCAGAAAAGCTTGGAAAAAAAATAATTTCTATTAACCCCGATTACACTTCAGCTTACAATAATCTCGCTGAAATGTATATTAAATCGGGAAGGCAACAAGAAGCTTATAAATTGGCGAGCCTGGCTGAAAAGAGAGATACTTTTGCCAGGGGGCCAAAGCTCATAAGGGGAAAAATTCAATTTTGGAAAAAAAATTACCCAATAGCGGACACTTGCTTTCGAAGTGTTATCTCTTTACAAAAGGATCATGAAGAAGCCCATTGGTATCTGGCGCAGAATTACAAGAGTCAGTATAAGTTTGACAGTGCAATTTTTATTTTAAAAAGTTATCTAAAATTTGATTCCACGAAAGTTCGCTTCCTTAAAGAATTGGGCGAGAGTTTTGCTTTTAACCAAATGCGGGATAGTTCAGTTTACTACTATCAAAAAGCTTTACACCATGCACTCAAGCTAAATAATGATCCTATCATGATTGGTGATATATATCAATATGGTTTTAAGGATTCACTTAAAGCATTCGAATCCTATAGAAATTTTTCTAATTTGGATGATTATGGCCTGGAGCGGCTTGTAAGTAATCTAATTTATACCGGGAGACTAGATCAAGTTGAAAAATATTTGAGGGCCTTCCAAGCTAATAAGTTTGAACTTACAAAATATCATTATATTCAAGCCTGTTTATCGGCAAGCTCAGGAGAAAAGGTTAAAACAATGACTTTTTTGCGAAAAGTTTTGAAAAATAATCATCAATACAACTGGCAGATTTTAAATGATCCCAATTTTGAAAAATTTCATTCCGATACAGACTTCATAAATCTGTTGAATTCGGGTAACAACTAATTGTTTAGCTTAAAAGTCTGGATAGGTCCATTCATTGCAAATCTTAAATTTTTTATTTTTCCATCAGATTCCATGTATTTTTACATAGTAAAGCGTTAAATCAAATAAATCAATGCCGTGGTCAAGCTGATAACGATTTACAATAAGGGGTACTTTAATTAAATGGGGTCGTATAAATATATATTGCTTTGGCTTTGGGCTGGCGTTTTGCCATTGTGCTCTACAGCGCAAATCCTGTCCAGAGGTGTTTCTGCAGTTGAAAACCAAAAGGAACTCAAAGGAAAGATTTATGCCCTGGTCGTAGGCATTTCTGATTATCAAAATCCGGCAATCACAGATTTAAAGTATGCCGACAGAGATGCACAGGCCTTTGCAGATTATCTGCTCGATCCCAATGGTGTCGGAGTGGATACTCAGAATCTGGAGTTGCTACTCAATGAAAAAGCATCCGCTGGTAACGTCATTATGTCTATGTATCCGCTTTTAGACCAAATCAAAGAAGGCGATTTATTCATTTTCTATTTTTCCGGCCATGGTGACCTGGAAACCAAAACCATCAGTCAACCGGGTTTTCTCTTGTGTTGGGATGCTCCGCCTGCGGTTTATATGAGCGGCGGAACTTTTGGATTGATTTATTTGCAAGAAATCATTTCAACCTTATCTACCCAAAATAAGGCTAAAGTATTGATGATCACAGATGCTTGCAGATCCGGAAAACTGGCTGGAAATGCAGTAGGCGGAAGCCAATTGACATCCATGAATCTTGCCAAACAATTTGCCAACGAACTAAAAATTTTTATCCTGCCAACCTGATGAACTTTCATTGGAAGCGGCTCATTGGGGTGGAGGTCGCGGAGTATTTTCATATTATTTGTTGAAAGGTTTAAATGGCCTGGCTGATAAGAATAAAGATCAAATGGTCAGTCTTTTTGAGATTGAAAGATATCTTGAAGATGAAGTAACCAATGCGGTAGCCCCGCAAAAACAATTGCCCATGGCTGTTGGAAATAAAGCATCATTATTAACCAAAGTGCGCAGCAGTGGCCCAACAGAAGAATCTGAAGCGGGTCAACAAAATCAGACACTTGCTCAAGCCAGAGGAACCTTGAATGATTTTTCAAATTTTAAAAATCCAAACATCTCAAAACTTTATCAGGCTTTTGCTAAATCTATTGCAGACAAAAGAATGATTTATCCTAAAGACAGCTCGGCATGGGATTATCTCACTGCTTTAGAAAAGGAACCAGAAACAGCAGCATACCTTCAACAATGGAAATATCAATTGGCTGCGGCGATGGTGGATGAGACGCAACAGGCGATCAACGATTATTTGAAATCAGATCCCGTTGAATTGCGAAAGAGATGGTCCTTCAATGAACGTTATGAGCGCTATCCTGAATATCTGGAAAAAGCGGCATCGATTCTGGGAACTGAACATAAATTGTATTCAATTTTACAATCCCGTAAACATTATTATGAAGGCCTAAAATTGAGATTAAAAGGAGAACGTAGTAAAAATATAAATTTGTTTGAGACAGCTCGTATGCAGCAACTTCGTTGCATTGAATTGGATCCGGATGCCGCCTTTGCTTATAACGAGTTGGGTTTACTCGAAAGGCGTAAATCAAATTCAAAAGAAGCTATCCGCTATTTTCAAAAAGCACTGAGTCTTAGTCCGGGCTGGGCTTTGGCCTGGACCAATCTAAGTGCTTGCTTCAATGACCTGGAACTTCTTGACAGTGCCATATTTAGTGGCTTAAAAGCCATTGAACTGGATAACAAATTTGCATTGGCGCATTACAATCTGGGTTCATCTTATCAAATGGTGCAACAGTTTGATTTGGCAATTGAAAATCTGATGATCGCGACTCAATTGGATACCACGTATGCGAATGCGTATTTTAATTTATCCTTGACCTATTACCACTCTAAAAAATATCCCGAAGCTAAAAAAGCGATACTGCATTATCTTGAACTAAAACCAAATGATCCCGATGCATTGATTAACCTAGGTGAAATTGAATTGAAACTTGAGCAAACTCAGATAGCTTTGGCCATCTTTAATGATGTATTAAGAGTTCATCCAGAAAATCCTGCAGCCCTTCAAAGCTTAGGAGAATATTATCGAAGTATAAATCAATTAGATTCTTCTGATGCCTATTTTAAAAGGATCACAGAGAAGGCTCCACTTGTTTATTTTTATCTGGCAAGCAATGCATCTCTCCAAAATCATTCTGAAATATCTATGGAATACTTTAAACAAGCTTTCTCACAAGGATTTAATAAAACTGAATTAATGAAGTTGGATAAGGGATTTGAAAAAATGCGCGATCATCAGCCGTTTGTCATCTTGTTGCAACAATACTTCCCAAATCTGTCAGGATTGAAAGATTAACAAGATTTACAGGATTAAATGATTGAACCATGAAGTTGAAGAAGAAGTAACTGTTTCAATTTGGAATGCGTTTCTATTGAACATCCTTTTCGCCACGAAGGCACAAAGACCCAAAGGTCCACAAAGGATTGATTTGGGAGTCCCAACATGAAGGAATAGTTCAATAAAAATGGGATATACTATCGGGTGGATTATAGATCAAGGATTATAGATCAAAGATTAAAGATCAAAGATAATAGATGATAGATCAAAGATGATGGAGTAAAGATTTGAGATTATGGATGAATATTGACCAATGACTATTGCTTATGATTTATGGTACAAAGATTAGAGGTCAAAAAGTGCTTCATAATCCTGTAAATCCCGTCATTCTTATCAATCCTGTCTATCCTGTTCACATTTCCCTTTTCAAATGGATTTCCGCTTTCGGTCCAACCAAAATAGGTACTAACTCTTCTTCTACATTCGACATCTCCAGACCGAAGTCCTCTACGGCCGGCAAACTGAATTTTTTAAGCATTCGATAAGTTCTCACAACCCATTGCTCGAAGCCGGTGAGTTCTGTATCTGCTGATACACGGGTGTGCAATAAGATAAATTTAAAATCAGAATCAATATTGTGTTTGCGTATAGATGGATAGGCACTTTTAATGCTTACTTCTCCACTTGCTACCATTTGTTCTACGATTTCATGAAACATAGAGTTGACTCTGTGTTGAACCTTAAATCCGAATTTTAAATGAACAAAAAAGATCTGACCAGGTAAAATGGTGTCGACATGAAAGCTTTTTGAATAAGGATCGTCAACAATAGCAACATGTACAAACCAATAGACATCTGCCCGTTTTGGTTTTTTCCGCAAGATGGAATACATGATATTGGAATCAATCAGATTTTTACTTTCAGACATACTGAGATAAACCAAGTGACTGGATTCTTTGGATATTGAGTCATCGGTGATGACGTCTTTCAGAACCGGCACATAATCGTTGAGCGGAACGAATCTGGTATGTTTATTCCTGATCTTTTGTGCGTTGTAATGTACAAATACAACTATTGCAAAAACAACAGTCAAAATGAGTGTAAACCAACCACCGTGAAGCAGTTTATCAAAATTGGAGATCAGAAAAGTAGTCTCAAAACATAAATAAAAGATGAGTAAAGCCAAACCCAACCAAGTCTTATGTGATTTGATTTTGTAAAAATAACTCAACAACAAAGTAGTCATCAACATGTCAATGGTAATGGCCAAACCATAAGCTGCTTCCATGGCTTCTGCTGTTTGAAAAATAAGCTGCACAGCAATACATCCACACATCAGGAACCAATTAATGGATGGGATGTAGACTTGCCCTCTGAATTTAGAAGGATAGTTGACGCGCATCCGAAACCACAAATGCAGTTTCATAGCTTCGTTGACCAAAGTAAAGACTCCACTTATCAAAGCTTGGCTGGCTATTATGGTAGCAACAGTGGCGATTGCAATACCAATCGGTAGAAACCAAGCAGGCATGAGCTCGTAGAAAATTCGTGTTGTGGAAGTAATCGTTTGTCCGTTCAGATTTTCCAATAGCCAGGCAGCTTGACCAAAATAATTTAAAAGTAGACTTACAATTACAAATGACCAGCTTACCCGAATATTTTGTTTGCCACAATGACCCAAGTCAGAATAGAGAGCTTCAGCTCCAGTGGTGCAAAGAAATACTGCTCCCAATAACCAAAATCCCTGTGGGTAATGGATGAGGAGATTGATGGCATATTTAGGGTTAAATGCTGCTAATACTTCTGTGTGATCTATAATTTGAATGACGCCTAATGTTGCCAGCATACTGAACCAAATGAGCATTATAGGTCCAAATGTTTTGCCAACTGCTTGGGTGCCCACTTGCTGAAAAGTAAATATGGCAATGATGATACCGATAACGATCGGCACTGTCTTGATGCCGGGGAAAATGATAGTTAGTCCTTCAACCGCGGCCGAGATTGAAATTGGTGGTGTTATGAATCCATCAGCAATCAATGTGGCACAACCTATTATAGCCGGGTAAATCACCCAACTAGAATTGTAACGTCTCACTTTGGCATAAAGAGCGAATATCCCTCCTTCCCCTTTATTATCGGCATTGAGAGCAAGGTATACGTACTTGATCGTAGTAAGTATGATTAATGTCCACAGGACACACGATACACCACCTAAAACGAGTTCCGGAGAAATGACCTTCCCTTTGGTAATGGCTTGCATCACATAGAGAGGGGAAGTTCCTATATCTCCAAAAATAATCCCTAGAGTTATAAGTAGACCGCCGAGACTTAATTTGTGATGGTCATTAGGTGGTGGCATGGATGTGCAGACTTTAATTCGCGAAACAAAGCGGCAAAAATACAATGATATGTATTTAAATAGCGGTATTTTATTTGACAGATTACAAACTGCTGAAAAACAATGTGATGGGTTTTCACAAAGATTTAACCAAAGGAATGTGTCAGGCCGCTTAGTTTTGCAGTTATAAATGAAAAAACATGAGATCTATTTTTATTTTAATTCCATTAGCCTTGCTCTTTCAATCTTGTAATGCCCAATTTGATAAATTATTTAAAAAAGTTACAGGAATTGATCTCAATAACGACGATATTGCTTCAGGACTCAAGGAAGCTTTGACAAAAGGTGCCGTTAATGGTTCCGATCTGCTCTCTCAGAAGGACGGCTATTTTAAAAGTATCTATAAAATAGCTTTACCAGAAGATGCCAAACAAGTTTGTAACAAACTTCGGGTCATCCCGGGATTCAGTGGCATAGAAGAGGATGTGATCGAAAAACTGAATCGCGCAGCTGAAGATGCGGCGATCAAAGCCAAACCTATTTTTATAGATGCCATTAAACAAATGACCATCGCTGATGCATTAAATATTTTAAAAGGTGAAGATAATGCAGCTACCATGTACTTGACGCGAACGACCCGCAATGCTTTATACAATGCTTTCAAACCCCTTATAGACGAATCGATGAGCAAAGTTGGGGCCCTCCAATTGTGGAACTCGGCGATTACCCAATACAACCAAATTCCTTTTGTCAAAAAAGCCAATCCGGACATGTCTGATCACGTTACGCAAAAAGCTCTCGATGGCCTGTTTATGAAAATTGCAGAGGAAGAAAAAGACATCCGCCACAATTTATCCGCCAGAACATCAGATCTGTTGAAAAAGGTTTTCGCAAAGCAGGATAAGTAAACCTTAAGATTAAGGAGCAAAGATCATGCATGATGGAGTCACGGCATGAAGGTCTTATTCAATAAAAAGATGATGATGATGTCGTCCCGACATGAAGATCTTATTCAATAAAAAGATGATGATGATGTCGTCCCGACATGAAGATCTTATTCAATAAAAAGATGATGATGATGTCGTCCCGACATGAAATTCTTATTCAATAAAAAGATGATGATGATGTCGTCCCGACATGAAATTCTTATTCAATAAAAAGATGATGATGATGTCGGGAGGATTAAAGGCTGAAACTAACAAACGTTCGTTAGAATAATACATTTTACTCTTTGCTCTATAATCCATAATCCATAATCCATAATCCATCATCTTTCATCTATAATCCATCTTGCGTACCTACGGCACGCGGTTTTCGTAATCGCATTGTGCTACCCATATTTTGTCCCTACAGGACAGAGGAGCAAGAGTCAAGAGTCAAAAGTCAAAAGTCAAAAGCTCAATGCTCAATGCTCAATGCTCAATGCTCAATGCTCAATGCTCAATGCTCAATGCAATATTATTTAACAAGTAAAATTCGAAAAAATAAATTAAAAAAAGTTGAAATTTATTGAACTAACATTCGTTAGGGCGTGTTGTTTTCTAACAGACTAACAGACTAACAGACTAACAGACTAACAGACTAACAGACTAACAGACTCCATAAATCTCCCTCAAATCAGCTTCAGACCATACTTCCTGATCTTGCCTGCAGATCTCCATCAGCAGATCATCTTGTTTTCTTCCCTGTATCATGGCATCGTAGTAGCTAATGTCCGGTCGAAAAGTGACCAGCGCATATTTGGAATAATATTCCGGAAAAGCTTTTTCGAGTTGAATTTCCAGTTTGCGTTTGCGCTGAAAAACAGGATCGGCAACTTTGTCACGCATTTCAATAAAATTGTCTTCTGCAAGATCGGCAATGGCATCTCCATTTTTTTTGCGTGCTTTCGAGAAGGCTTCAAAGAGAGATGTCCACTCAGAATGCTGGTGGATTAGTTGATCGAGTACAAACACATCTTCAAATCCACAATTCATGCCTTGCCCGTAAAACGGGATGATCGCATGGGCTGCATCTCCGATCAAAAGGACTTTATCTTTATAATGCCAGGGTTCGCATTTTACGGTGTACAGATAACCTGTTGGATGTTCAAAAAATTCAATTTCAAGATCTTTTAGGAGAGGCACGGCATCTGAAAAATGTTCCTTATAAAAAGCTAACAACTGTTCGGTTGTTTGTAATTGTGAGAAACTTTCTTTTCCTTGGTAAGGCAAAAACAAGGTGGCTGTATAAGTGGCATCAGGATTTGGGAGGGCGATCATCATGAAGTGTCCCCTTGGCCAGATGTGTAAAGCATTTTTTTCAATGACAAATTCACCACCAGCCCCGGGAGGAATGGTCAATTCTTTGTATCCATAATTCTGGTATCGCTGGCTGTAGTCAAAATGAAAATGGGGCGTTTGGTCCAACATCCATTTTCGGGCTGCTGAGCCGGCACCATCTGCCCCGATAAGAATGGCTCGATCTCTTTTAATGATTTCTTTTTGTTGATTTTCAAAATAAAATTCCGAAGCATCTTTGCCAACGTTGACCAAACGATGGCCAAAATGAATACAATCAGGTTTTATTTTTTCGATGGCATCCATAATTACCATATTGAGGCTTCGACGGCTGATCGAGTTGATATATTCTCCTGATCGCGAGCTGTATTCCTGGAATTGCAAGTTTCCTTCTTTCGGATGAATCATCCTGCCAAACATGGGTATGGCATTGGACAAAACCTCCGGACCAATTCCGCAAAGTTCTAATCCTTTAATCCCTCTGTGTGAAAGTGCCAGATTAATCGATCTTCCTGCAGGAATATCTGTGCGGCGCATATCAGGCCGCGATTCAAAAAGCTCTACGTCGAAGCCAAGTTGAAGTAAGCGCAATGCCGTTAAACTACCTACCAAGCCACTACCAGCGATTAGAATCTTTTGATCATCCCTTTTCATAAACTGCGTTTTTAAAAATTTCAATAAATGTGGCGATATCTGTAAAGCTATTATAGAGCGCAACAGGAGCAATGCGAATCACATCGGGTTCTCTCCAATCTGCAATGACGCCGGCCTTACTTATTTTTTGGAAAATATTTTTATTGGCATCTTTTAAACGAATGGAAAGTTGCGCTCCTCTTTCGTCGGGCTGATCAGGTGTAAGGATTTCTATATTTGGATGATTCAATTCTTTGATCCATTGAATGACTAAGTTACCCATGGCAAGATTTTTTTCACGGATGGCTTTCATTCCAGCTTTTTGAAATATTTGTAAGGACGCCAGCAAACATGCCATGGGCAATATAGGTGGATTGCTCAATTGCCAGCCTTCGGCACCTGGCATGCATTCAAATTGAGGCTCCATTTTAAATCGTCGGGATTTATCATGGCCCCACCAACCAGCGAATCTCGCTAATTCCGGAGCCATTGAATGTCGTTCATGGACAAAACAGCCTGCCAATGTGCCCGGGCCACCGTTTAGATATTTATAGCCGCACCAAACGGCAAAATCAGGACCATCGTCATGAAGATTTAATAGGAGATTGCCGGCACCATGTGCAAGATCAAATCCAATTTTACAATCATGTGCATGTGCAAGTTGAGTGAGAAAAGATATTGGATAGGCCTGGCCGGTGTAATAATTCACGGAACCGATCAAAGCCAATGCAATTTGGTCTCCTTCGCGGGCAAAGACGGCTTCCATTTGTTGCCGACCCACATAATCTTTTCCCGGCTCCGGCTCCAATATGATCAATGCATCTTTAGGATCGTAACCGTGAAATCTTATCTGAGATTCAACTGCATACCTGTCTGAAGGGAAACTGCTGTATTCAATGAGTATTTTAAATTTAGTTGGCTTGGGTCGGTAAAATGAAACGAGCATTAAATGGACGTTTACCGTTAGCGTATTCATAATAACCGTTTCGATCGGTTTTGCGCCCAATAATTCAGCCATGGGTTCCGTCAGAAATTCATGATATTTAAACCACGGGCGTTGTGCATCATGGTGGCCATGTACTCCAAATTTTTCCCAATCTGAAAGTTCCTGCTCAATAATTGTACGAATTCCCTTTGATTGCAGACCTAAAGAATTGCCACAGAGATAAATGCAATCTTCACCTTCTGCATTTTTAGGAATGAGAAATTGTTGTCTAAATTCAGCTAAACTGTCTTTTTGGTCCAGCTGCCGGGCTAATTCAATTGCATGCATCTTATCTATCATTCTTACTTTAAAGCTGCAAAAATAAGTCATTTGGCTTAGAGCCGCAGGCAAGAATGTCTGGCTTATATTTACCGGATGGACTGGCATTCTGGCATTATCGGTTTTAAGCAATATCTCCAATTGGAAAAATCCTTGTCGGCACATTCTATACAAGCCTATATTCGAGATGTTGAAAAATTGAAACAATTTTCAATAGATTCACTGAATGGGTGCAATCCTCAACAGATCAAGTCAGAAGATATTGAATCTTTTTTAGCGTGGATTCATCAATTTGGTTTTTCAGAAACCTCTCAGGCAAGAATCCTCTCCGGAATCAAAGCCTTTTATAAATATTTATTGATCGAGAACATCGTAGTGGATGATCCAACGGAACTCATCGAAGGTCCGAAATGGATCCGAAAAATTCCGGATGTCCTCCGCATCGAGGAAATTGATAAAATTTTAGAGGCCGTAGACTTAAGTAAAGACTACGGACATAGAGATCGGGCCATCCTTGAAACTTTATATGCATGCGGTTTGCGCGTCAGCGAATTAACGGATTTATTATTATCCAACATTTATTTTGAAGATGGATTTATAAAGGTGATTGGCAAAGGAAATAAAGAAAGATTAGTCCCCATTGGAATGCAAGCCCTCAAACAAATCAATATTTATAAAAACGCCGAACGCAATCAGCATCAAATCAGCAAGGGACATGAAGATTATATATTTCTGAACCGCTTTGGAAAGAAATTATCCCGCATCAGCATTTTTAATATGGTCAAACATTATGTTGCCAAAGCTGGCATCAAAAAGGAAGTGAGTCCGCACACCTTCAGACATTCCTTTGCAACACATTTAGTAGAAGGCGGAGCCAATCTCCGGGCCGTACAGGAAATGCTTGGACATGAAAGTATTACTACCACTGAGATTTATACGCATCTGGATATACATTATCTGCGCGAAACGATATTGCAGTTTCATCCATTGAATAGGAGGGATTAGGGATTAAGGCTGAAGGCTAAAGGGAAAAGGATATATATGATTACGAGGTTTGATTAAATAGAGCACATTTATCTTTGTTCCCTACTTAATAGACAATAGTCAGTGGGCAATAATCAATATTTAATATTCATCCATAAGCTATCATCCTTGCTCAATTATTAATCCTTCGTGGTCCTTTGTGTCTTTGTGCCTTCGTGGCGAACCGGAAGTTCAATAGAACCGTGATCTAGCTAAAATGAAAAACTTTTATAACTTCCTCATTGTCTGAATCAGAATTTACAGAATTTAAGAATTTTCAGAATTGAATGCGATTTATTAAAACCTGCTCTGCGGAGTCTTCATCTCGCTTTCAGAAACTCTAATATTTTAAAATAACTTAAACAAAGCGGGATCCACAGGGGCGTCAGAAAAACTCTGTTTTCCAAGTGCAAGATGAATCGCAGCTATTTTTATTTTGTTCTCGCTCGCAAAGGAATTTTACTAACAACCAACAACTGTCAACTTCCAACTGCCCCTCACCTCCTCCTAACAAACGTTAGTACCAACAAAATTACCGACCCAAATTTCACGGCATTCAACATGATGAATAGGATAAGGGATGGACGGATGGCATCTTCCGGTTCACTCCAATACTTGAAATAGGGAAAATAGCGAATGGGAATTTCTACTTTAGACGCTAAAGTTCCGGAACAACGCATATTTTCGGGAATTTTCTGGTCCAGGCTCTCAATATAACCATCGTACCGCTGCTGATAAAGCGTTTGCCCCAAATTGTATTCATATAAATAGATGCGATCAGGATTGCAATCGTGCTGATAAAGGGCAGCACTACCTGAGATGGAAAAAAACCGGAGACCTATAGATCTGAAGGGGTCTTCGACCTGAAACCAGGGTAAAATAAAAAAGCAGGCTAAAAAAAAGACCAATCCTCGTAAAAGCCAGATCATAGAATGCAATTATTTGCCAAACATACATAAATTTGGCAGAGCCAATGATGAAAGATAAATTTTTACTTGTGGGTAGCCGGATCAAGGGTTTATATACTCGATACAAAGCCTTGGCATGGTATTATAAATGCCTGACCTGGATAGGATTAATTATTGCGGCTCATTTTTTATATCTCGTTTTACTCATCCTTGTATTTCCGCCTGTCACGACCACGCAATTGAATAGTATGATTTCTGGCAATGGTTGTTATCGGGATTATGTATCGCTGAAAAACATTTCCCCACATGCAGTTCTGGCAGTGATAGGTGCGGAAGACCAGATATTTATGGAACACAATGGCTTTGATTTTGAAAGTATTGAAAAAGCGCTCGAGCATAACAAAAAGAAACCTAAACGCACAAGAGGCGCCTCTACAATTTCTCTCAGCAAGTTGCCAAAAATGTTTTTCTTTGGCAAGGCAGATCCTGGCTTCGCAAAGGACTTGAAGTTTATTTTACGGTGATGATAGAACTCCTTTGGCCGAAAAAGCGCATCATTGAAATGTACCTTAACTGTGCAGAAATGGGCAAAGGTATATTTGGAATCCAGGCCGCATCAATGTCATACTTTAATAAAGATGCCCGGTTTTTAACCAGAGAGCAGGCGGCTATGATCGCAGCCAGCTTGCCAAACCCTAAAAGGTATAAAGTCAAACCTTTATCAAATTATGTTTCATTCAGATATCCATGGGTGCTTCAGCAAATGGATCAACTGGAACCCGATGTTCAGATTCAGACTTTGTTGCAAAGAGCATATAAACCTACTAAAGGGAAAAGACTAAAGCTTAAAGACTAAAGCTTAAAGACTAAAGCTTAAAGACTAAAGCTCAAAGCCAAAAGCTGAAGATTACAATTTATTTACGCAATCGAAAAAAATAGTAAGTTTTTAGCCACCAATTTTAATCAAAATCATCTGCGAGTAATCTGCGAAAATCTGCGGGAAATAAAGGAACATGAATCAATACCGAAACCTCGATTCAGTATTTCAATTTTATTTTTTCAATACTTTCAGAAGAGATTTTAATTTGTCTACATCCAGTGCATCCGGTATACCTAAATCCAAAACACTTTCTGTGAGCTCTCCAGGACTCCTCAGCGCACAATGAATTCTCCTACAACCACTTTCTTTAATAATCTGCTTCACATTGCTGGCATCTATTTTCCCACCTGCAACCATTTCAATTTGATGATTGATAGATTGACTCCATTTTTTTAAATTTTCTGCCCCTTCGGAAGCAGTATGTTTTCCTCCTGAACTTAGTATCCGATCAAATTGAAAATCGGTGAGCTGTTGAAGAATCTTATCAACGTGAGGAGTTGTGTCTATTGCTCTGTGAAACACGAGAGTACTCCCCATGGTAGCTTGCACAATTTGTTCCATAAATTTTAAATCGAGACTTCCATCCTCATATAGAGCGCCAATGACGATGGCATTTGCCCCGGCATCAAGCATTCTGGAAATTTCATCGAGTATCAGGACTTTTTCCAAAGTACTATAATGAAAATTTCCTTTGCGAGGTCTAATCAATACACCCAACTCACCGCTAAATAATTTACGGGTTTGAGAAACCATGGCCATACCGGGTGTAAGTCCACCACAACTTAAATCTATACACAATTCAATAGCAGGTATTTTATAAATCTCTGCTGCTTGAACGGAATGGATATCTGCACAGCATAATTCTATGACTGTGTTTAATGTGTTCATAAATAGAGTAGTGAATTAACGCAAACGCGCGTAGCGTTTTTCAGCAAATTCCCAATCGACGACGTTGAAAAACGCTGAAATAAATTCGGCTCTTCTGTTTTGATAGAGTAAATAATAAGCATGTTCCCATACATCAAGACCGATGACAGGCGTTCCTCCACAAGCTGTTGCAGGCATGAGAGGATTGTCCTGATTGGGCGTCGAACAAATTTCGAGCTTCCCGCCCGGTTGAACGCATAGCCAGGCCCAACCTGATCCGAAGCGGGTCATAGCTGCTTGAGAAAATTTTTCTTTAAAAGCTTCAAAACTTCCGAAAGATTCAGTAATGGCAGCTCCCAACTCATCTTTGGGTTCTCCCCCGCCATGTGGTGAAAGGCATTCCCAAAATAAACAATGATTGTAATAGCCTCCACCGTTGTTGCGAAGCGCCATATTGTTCATGTCAAGGTTTTTGAGAATTTCTTCTATGGTCATGGATTCCAGTGGAGTATCCTTGATGGCATTGTTCAGATTTGTAGTATAGGCTGCATGATGTTTGCCATGGTGGATTTCCATGGTGCGCGTATCAAAATGAGGTTCAAGCGCTTGATGAGGATAAGGAAGTTCGGGGAGTGTAAAGGGCATAATACTTGTTTTAATGTTGGTTTATAGTAAACGTAAATATACTATTTGAGTTCAGACCAGGACCTTTTTTATTGCTCAATTTCCGGGAATTGTTTTGGATTCCATTTTTTCTGTAAAATCGGGTGGAGAAAAACACTTAAGATCAATATCGTAGCACCTATGTAAAAATAGGTATTAAATTCTTTATGTTCACTAAAGACGAGTATGGCCAAAATAATCCCGTAAATGGGTTCCAGATTAAAGGCCAGCATGGATGAAAAAGCGCTCAGGTGGTGTAATGATTTGAGTGCCAAAACATAAGACACTACAGTGCATACATATGATAACAAGATCAGGTAAAGAAAATCCATTCCTGTGGGTAGAAATTTCATTTCGGGTTGATAGAAATACATAAACGGAATGATGATAGATAAAACCAGCCATACAGAAAAGAGTTCCAGCCAGGATATTTGAATGGCTGTCGCTTTCATGATATATTTTTTATTTAAACTGGCAAAAATGGCAGAAAATAGGGAAGCAAGAACTCCGGCTGCAAATCCCAGCCTGAAACTCAGGTCTATATTTTGTACAATCATCCACATGGATGGAATGGTGACCAATCCAGTGATCACATCCAATCTGTTTAAGGGCCTTTTATTGAACAAACTTTCAAAAAAAGCGGTAAAAATGGGAATAAAAGCCAGACAGATCATGGCTATCGACGAATTTGAAAGTTTGATGGAACCATAAAAACACATCCAATGAAAGCAAACCACAACGCCAATGCCCAGAAAGATAAAAATACTTCGGGGCGTCAGATTTTTGAGTCCGCCGGCCTGTTTTAAATTGGGCAACATCAAAATCCAGCTCATCAGTGCGCGCCACCAAACCAGGGTCAATGCGGGCAATAAGATGAGTTTACCTAAAATTCCCGTAAAGCCAAACAAAAAGACCGCGAGATGGAGGTTTAAAATGGCTTTTTGACGATCTGTGAGATTCATTTTGTAAATTGGTACAAATATCTATTTTTGTGCCCGCTTGAACAGCAAGATATGTACAGTTTAAAAATTGGCGAAAAAGCACCCGGATTTACCCTTATTTCCAATGAAAAGAAGGAAGTAAGCCTTACCGATTTTGCAAACCGGAATGTCGTCTTGTTGTTTTTTCCATTTGCTTTTACGGGTACCTGTACCAAAGAACTCTGTAGCATACGCGACCAGATGGATTTTTATGCAAAATCCAATGCACAAATTCTTGGGATCTCCGTAGATTCTCCCTATAGCCTGAACAAATACAAAGAAGAATTAAATTTGCCATATCCTTTGTTGTCTGATTTTAATAAGTCGGTTTCAAGATCTTACGACTGCCTTTATGAGGAATTTAATTTTGGTTTAAGGGGAGTCTCCAAGCGGGCGGCTTTTGTGATCGACAAAGAAGGCCTGCTCCGGTATATCGAAATTTTGGAGAATGCTGGAAATTTACCTAACTTCGACGCTGTGAACAGAACATTGGATAATCTCAATTGATTCAATTATGCCACAAACAAATCCTGGAACCTGGGAAGCCCTGGAAGATGAAGTCCTGTTGGAAGAAGCCACCGGCGAAGTATCTGAACTGATCGTGTTCAATGATGATGTCAACACTTTTGACTGGGTCATTCAATGCCTGATGGATGTTTGTAAACACAGCTTTGAGCAGGCAGAGCAATTATCACTGATCGTGCATTTCAAAGGCAAAGCTGTTGTCAAAACGGCAAGTTTCAATATTCTGGTCCCCATGAAAGATGCATTATGCGATCGCGGACTCTCTGCGGTGATTGAGACGATAAAGGTTTAAGGAGGAAGCTCAAAGCTCCCGACATCAGAAAATTATTTTTAAGAAGAAGCTGGTTCATGTCGGGAAAGCCAAAAGCCTAAAGCAATAATACTTAGGCAAGTAAAGTTTTGAAAATAAATTGAAAATAATTGTATTTTATTTGAACTAACATTCGTTAGGGCGTGTTTTTTTCTAACAGACTAACAGACTAACAGACTAACAGACTAACAGACTAACAGACTAACAGACTAACAGACTAACAGACTAACAGACTAACAGACTAACAGACTAACAGACTTCCTCCTACATTCCTACATTCCTACAAGCCTCCCGACATTATAAAGTTATTGCAAATAAGAAGTTTATTTATGTCGGGAAAGCCTACAAGCCTACAAGCAACATAGACGATGTTGTTTGGCTCTCGCCATTTTGATTTTTCATAATTACTAATTTAGATTGTTAAAGAACATTTCTAAACCTGTGTATAAGTATTAGTAATCAAAACAAAGACTGCACATTTTTCCAGATTGGCATTAAATAAATTTTATATAAACCCTGTTAATGACATTTCTTCTCAGGGTTTCTACTTATAGGGTATCAGGTTAAACCCTGAATTTTTCATTGAGTTTAAAAATGTAACTAAAAAAATTTGGTATGAATCTTTATAAGTTTTAATATTGTTATCTCATTTACATGTCACCCGTTTTCAATTCTGATTAAGCGTTCAAAACAAAGAAGAAATATTTGAATATTTTTTCTTTAGCGGATATTAAGCATTTTTCAAGGACATAGAAACTGTTTCTTTGATTCAGTTGGTAAAACATCCTTTTAACTAAAAATCCAAAATCAGAGTCTTTAAAAAGTCCTCAAAGTAATTTAAATTTGCCTACAGGAATCTATTTAATTAAATATCAGTTTCTTGATGGTTCAATGAAGGCAGAAAAAATATTTACTCCATGAATTATAGAATTTTTAAAATAATATTTTACCTTGTAATCCAACAGTTTTCATCAATTTCGCAAGTCCAAAACCTAAATTGGGTAATTGGGTATAATAATATTCCACAACCATCAAGATTTGGAAGAGTAATTTTAAATTTTCCAAAGACTCAATTAATATTTTACCAACTAAAGGAGGTCATAGATTTTATTTGGGTTTTGAGAATGCAAGTATTTCGGATAAAAATGGAAATCTTTTATTCTATTTTGATGGATTTAACCTTGGGAACAAAGAACATGGAATTGTTGAAAATGGTGATACATTGAATCCGGGGGACTATTGGAATGATTATCAGGGAGTTTTTTACCCTATAACAAACGCGTCCAGTTTTTTAACTATTAACGGTATGGAAAATCTTATCTATCTTATTCATAAAAGAAAGATTTGGGATTCAAATTTAAACACTCTTATTCAGATAAATTGTATTATACTTTAATCTCAATAAATGATAATGGTGGCTTAGGTAAAGTATTAAATAAAAATCAAATTATTCTGGAAGGTAAATTTATTCCAAACCAAATGGCTGTTTGCAAACATTCTAATGGAAGATTTTGGTGGATTATCAATCGTGATTATCACAAGTCAATTTATTATATTGTTTTACTGACTGATAATCTCGGATTTACTTATTGTTTGTGTTATCATTTATCCAATGAAAATGTTTTAATTTAATATTATTTGAAACAATTTGTTTAGTTATAATAAATGTATCTTGACCTTTCAATATATAAGAATTGGTGTCAATTATTGAAATTAAGTAAGCATACTTAATATTCATCATTTCATCATAAAATATTAGACTTTTACTTATAGAATCAAATGATGTTACATAATTTAAAGTAATGTCACAATTGTATTTAACAGTTGCAAAGCCTTCATTCTCAATAATTAATTGTTTCCAATTATTATCGACTTGATTTGCATTTTTTAAAGAATCAAAATTTTGTTTAAGTATAGTATATGAACCATACATTGTTGGTTGTATTTTAGATATTGCATCAAATTTAAATTTTTTTGAGCTTAAGGCAGAAATTGTTGAAAAAAAGTAGAAAACAATTAAAACCGTTTTTATTGCAACTAAATATATAGGCAATCTATTTGTATCTGCAAAATTGTATGGTTTTGTTTTAAGTGAAACATAATTACCGGAAAATAAGAACATGAAAATAGTCTTCAGATCTTTTGATAGTAGGCCAATAGTAAAAAATAATAAAATTGATGAAAATAACTTTACTGGTATATCAAAAAGTAATTTACAGCTACAATATTTATTGTCATTACAAGTGTGATCAGTGCGCCAAAAGTCGCTGTTCTTCTAAAGAGCAGAAAAAATGAAAGAACTTCTAAAAAGCCAATAAAGAATTGATATGAATGTGAGTACCCAAAATATGCCCAAGCTAGTTCCATTGGGCTTGATTCACCATAGGTTGTAGTTAAAGTTAGCAGATCAAATTGTGAGAATTGCAATGAAAACATTTTTGCAAAGCCATAGTAAATCATAATAAAGGCTAGATAATACCTTAGAATAAGGTAATTAAGCACTTCAAATTTTATTTCTCGTATTTTAGGTATAGTAAATAAAAAAATTGTGCAAATTATTGAAGTCAAAATTATTGCAAAAAAAATAATGAATTCAGAAGTTGTATCACCACTACCTCCAAAAGGTGACTCTGAGTTAAAAATGACTGCATTAAAAAAATAATTTATTCATTAAATCAAATGGCAATAATTTGCTTAATGGCTCCCAAATTAAATTGTTTATAATTCCATTAAAAGGTAACGCCCTATTGTTTTTAATGCAAAATTGAATTATAAATAGGAATACAAAGATTGAAAGAAATTTATTTAAATATTTTTCCATAAGTAGATAATGTAAATAAAGATAAACATTATTTATTACATATAACGAAATTTAAATATTTTATAGACAAAAAGTATCCGTATAATCAAGTAAATCTTGCATAATCAAATGCCACCAAATAGCTTTGTGAAAATTTAGTTTATGAGTATCCGTCCTACGAAGTACATCTTGCGAGAGACCCAAACACCCGATAGCTTTGCCAGAAAATAGTTTATATGACAAAGCAAGAATTTGAACTGCTGAAAATTGAATTGGAAACTAGCGGAATGTCGCTTAAAAGTTTTATGGCAACAAAGGGGTTCCCAATACATCAATTTCAATATTGGAGAAAGAAGTACTGTTTAAAGGAACCATCAAAATCAAAAAATGAATTTATTCAAATTGGATCTATCCAACCACCAAATTCAACAATTCGATTGGTATATCCTAATGGAGTGACGATCAACTTTCAGGCGAATCCCGGTTCAGAAACATTATTGAAACTGATCAATTCCAAAAGTTGATTCCGTTTACTAGCGGACACCGGTATTTTCTATATACCGGTATTACAGATTTCCGCAAAAGTTATGACGGACTGTTTGGAATTATTAAATCAATCATGCAAAGTAATCCATTGAGCGGTGACGTATATCTATTTACTAATAAACGGCGTAATCAAATACGGATGATGGTTTACGATACCGGAGGATTAGTATTATTGAGCAAGCGTTTAGATAGAGGTACCTTTGAAATTATGGAATCGCAAACTAATCATATAAAATTGAACATCAGTTGGACGCAATTAATGTGTATCATGCAGGGCATTAAATTGAACAGTATTCGTTATAGAAAGAGACATATAATTGGTGAAAAATATTTGAAAAATAATTATGTAAATTGAAAATAAATTGCGATCTTGTTGTTGTGATACAAGATTCAAATAAAGAAATTACAAATGAATATTTGCTTACGCAAATTGCAGAATACAAGAAGGAAAACGAATACTTACGCCAAGAATTAGCGCAATTAAAACGATTCATATTTGGAGCAAAATCGGAGCGATTCATAAGCAACGAACCACCTCTCCCACCGAATACATTATTTACACAAGTGAACGAGGAGGAGCAACCATTAGAAAATTTAACTGAAAGAATAACCCACACCAGAGAAAAGGCAGTACACAAACGCGGAGGAAGGAAAGAACTGCCAGATCACTTAAGGCGAGAAGTCATTGTACTGGAGCCAGAGGGGAAAACGGATGATATGAAATGTATTGGCAAAAATGTCACTGAAGAATTGGAGTACATTCCAGGAGTCATCTATGTCAATCGCTACGAAAGACCTAAATACAAAGACCCAAAGTCAGAAAAAATAATCATTGCTCCGATGCCTTCGAGAGTAGTTGATAAATGCATAGCTGGTCCAGATTTTATGACTTATGCTATTATTGGAAAGTATTTGGATCATAACCCATATTATAGATTCCTCCAACAACTCAAAAGAATGCATCAAGTGGATATCCCTCGATCGACTTTTGGAGGCTGGGGCAGTCAATATGTCAATGCATTGGAGCCCATTTTTGGTGCTCATCAAAAAGTTCTATCCGCTAATTATTTACAAACGGATGAAAGCCCAATCAAAGTGCAATCAGATGAAGTAAAAGGAAAATGTCATTTAGGATATATGTGGGTCAGCAGAGATCCACAAAATAATTTAGTCCTATTTACTTATCAAAAAGGAAGGTCAGCTGAATATTTTAATAATCATATCCAGGGATTTAAAGGTAAGTTACAAACAGACGGTTATAGCGTTTATGAATCCTGTGATAAAAATCCGGATTTTAATATGTTCAGTTGCTGGGCACATGCCAGAAGATATTTTGAACAAGCACTTGATAATGACAAACAGCGCGCAGATTACGTGTTAAGGCAAATTCAAATTCTTTATAAAATTGAGGAATCTGCCAAAGAACAAAAACTATCCAAAGAAGAACGACAAAAATGGCGACAGGAAAATGCCATTCCGGTTTTGAATACTATTAAAGAATTTCTTGATAAAAATGTAGAATCTATACTTCCAGCCAGTGCAATTGGAAAAGCCTTTGTATATGCAATCAAACGATGGGATAAGCTACTGGCATATACAGTTCATAGTGAAGTAGAAATTGATAATAACCTTATAGAAAATGCTATCCGTCCTTTGGCTCTGGGTAGAAAGAATTATTTGTTTGCAGGTTCTGAGGAATCAGCCCATAGATCAGCTATGGTTTATTCCTTGTTTGCTACTTGCAAGCTCCATGACATTAACCCATATGATTGGTTAACCGATGTCTTCCACAGAATTAAGGATCATCCTATAAATCGTATCTCAGAACTACTTCCGCAGAATTGGTGCAGGTCAACCCGAAGAAGAACATTGAGATTGTTGCCTAAGTGTACTTCGTGGGACGGATACATTACTGTTACAAATATTTAAGCAGTGTATCCTGGGTGTTACAATATAAAAAAATAATTGTGTTAATTATTTGTTAACATTACATTTTGCCGCTGTTTTTTAAATTAACTTTAGTTAGATTGACATTTTATAAAGCACATTCAAATATTGGAAAATTAGATTTTAATTGTAATTTCTACACTTTTAATTTTTATTAATAAAAAAGAATATGAAATTTTTCTTGTTCTTTTTGATACTCGTTTCTACTTGTTTTTACTTTTGTTCAAAACAAGAGTTACAAGATGGCAGTTCAGATGATAATGACATTCCTGTTTCTGGAATTGATGTTCAAGATCATCCTATATTAACGGATGCTGATTTTATAGCCCAAAAGCAAGCTATGTTAAATTTTTGCGATTCTCTGTTTTATGGAAACAGAGATATATTTCATAACGATACCACCCTTTTTGATACGATTATTGAGTCAACCGATCTTCAAAATACGCTAAATTCTTATGGTTTTGAAAATGTTACATCCATAATGGGTAACATAGCACTAATCGATACCCTTGGCACATTATTACAAAACAGATACCTGATATAGCAGAATTAAGTCAGTGAAAAAATTGAATTGATTGCTCTGATGGGTGAATTGGACGAAAACGGTGATCTACCTGAAGAGGATTGTTGTCCTGCTTATAAAAAGGCCCTAAAAGAATGTTTAATGAATGCAATTTTTGCTGTAGCCTCAGCTTGGGTGGCAGAGTGGGGTTGGGGAGCTTCAGTTGGGATAGCTATGAACGGAGTGGATAATGCTAACAGGTGTATTCGTGAAGCTGAGAAAAAATCATGCCGATTGCTGCCTGGAAATAACTAACAATAAAATTTTACCTTTTCGAAATGTATGTAGCATAAATAAACAAACATATGTCAGTTTTAACGAATATAAATAGAGCAAAAGTTTATTAAAATAGTATTATTCGTTATTTTAGTTTTATACTATTTTTAAGGGTGGTTAAATATAAAATTTTGAATATTTTAGGAATATTGGTGTTGAATTAGTAATGTTTATCATAATCATTGTCGCATCAAACTATTATTTATACTTGAAAAGTGAATTAGTAGACGAAAATAAACTGCTAAAAAATTTGGTTTTACAAATAGTAAAACTTATTTTATTTTAATTTTATTTTGACAATTTTATTTATTGGATTATTACTGTATTTAAGTATATTGTTGATTATTTAATTTCCACCATTCGTCTTCAAGTCTCCAAGCATATTGTTTAATCAGCACAGATAATTCCTGAAGTTCCTTTGTGTATATTTGAAGAACATATCTTCATTTCAAATTCAATACCTAACTTTCCAAGAGTCAATACATAAATTCAAATTGTTTTGCAATAGTTTTATATCCCTCTCCTTTTTAAAAGATTATATAACTATAGAATTAATAAAAATTTGAAGGAATATGTAATCTGTAAAATAATTAGTCAACATGGATGTTTTTATGATTCAAAAATCAAGTATGGTAAGTCAATTATACATACGGCTAATTGGGTTCAGGATTTTATTTTATACAATTCAGTAATAAAAACGGTTTCGTCAATTCATTAAGAGTAATTAAGATATAAGCTTGCTTGTTGGAAATAAATCAATAATTATTGGACAAGAATCAACATTTTCAAAGGTCGAAGTTTTACAAGCCTCCCAGACTTACAGACTATCAGACTCTCCGACTTCTCCACATCCCTAAATTCACTTTCTTATCCCATCTTGCAATCAACATGCAGGAATACAAACTCAACGAAAGTCATTATGAAATCCCAGACCTTGCAGATGGCATTTACGACGGCTTACTCATGGTAGGCGGGAGTCTGGAGTTTGAACAATTGCTGGTGGCTTATCTCAATGGAATTTTTCCTGGCACAATGAAGGCCAGCAAATCATGTGGTTTGCTCCCGTGCCTGTTGGTGCTGTTTCCAAAGAAACTGAAGATCGCGAAGAGTTTGAAATTATTGATGAAGAAAAATATTTTTCTATACAGTGTGGATTGCAATTTTTTGGATGTGATGCTTCAATGCAAAACGGTGGCCCGGCATGGCGAACACGGAAGCTGGATACACGGCGATATTATTCAAGCTTTTTCAGATCTGCATGAAAAGGGTTTGGCGCATTCCCTTGAAATATGGAAAGAAGGAGATTTGGTCGGAGGATTGTATGGTCTGGCGCTTGGAAAAATGTTTTGTGGGGAATCGATGTTTTTTAAAGAAAGTAATGCTTCCAAAATAGCTCTGACAGCATTATGTATCGAACTCATCAGACGGAAATTTAAGTTTATCGATTGTCAACAGGATACACCACATATGAAATCAATGGGTGCTGAACTCGTGGAACTTGAAGAGTTCCAAAATCTGTTGCAGCAGAATAAAAAGCATGCCCTTATCGGACAATCCTGGAAACAAGACCCTCGTCCTATTACTTCAGATGATCTGATGCAATTCACTTAATTTTGTGCACATTATCAATTGAATAGCATTATGAAAGCTTACCTCGTTTTTTTAATATTCCTACTTGCCTCTTTCAACTTAACTGCACAGCTCAGACCCGATGCTTTGAAGGATGACCAGCAAGCTCCACATTACATACAACTTATGCACAAAGAAGTTCCTAATGTATTTGAAGTAGAGCGTGCCTATAAATTATACTATGCTAACCTTCCTTTTACTAAGAATACTTACAGTCAATATTATAAGAGGTGGATGCTTTGGGCAAGGAAATTTATGGATAATCAGGGCTATGTGCTGGGCAACTGTTAAGCAACAATTTGAGCCGGCTACGGTGGACTTGTCAAGGCCGGACATGAATAGCCCGTGCGATGGGTCCGCTCCGTATAGCCTTGACAAGTTCAACGAAACGGCATATCTTTGCTTAACAGGTGAGCAGGACAAGGATGATGCACTAGTAATAAACTGTTTTCAAAATTCTGTCCAGTTTATTGGGTGTTAAGACAGATGATATTCGGAATCCATGATTAAAATTTTGTTTTACCTTTCTATGGAATCTTTTAGTCTTATTTATTAGGGTTCCATAGAATTTTTCAATCATTTAAAATGAAAGTAAATCTAAGTACTTTATTGATTATTATTGCCAATTTAAATGCTTTGATTGTTTATTCACAGAATCTTAATTATTTCAAGAACATCTTTACCTCATATATTTTAATCTCACAAGACAAATTAAACGAAGCTGCCAATATACTAAATAATGAAATCGATTCTTGTTCATCTTCAGCAGATATTTGGAATACCCTATTATTAAATTTAAATTTAAAGAATGAAACAAAATCAGTTGAATTAATTAATATTTTACTAAAAAAAAACAAAAGAGAGTGTCTTTTAACTAATAAATATTTTGTTGAATTTCTTAATATACCAACAATTAAACTAGCGATGGATAATCCATTAATACATCACTCATCCTTGATGTATTCAGGATTAGATAGTATTTTTTTGCACCTTTATGAAACAGATCAATTCTACAGATCTTTTGGATTAAATAACGAAAAAACAGCTTACTATTATAATGATTTAATAAAAAATATTGACTCAATAAATTCTATTATTCTAAATAATACCATTATAAAAAATGGATTTCCATCATACTGTAAGATTATCGATATTTCAAGAGATATGAAAATTTCAGCATTAGAGATATTGCTACTTCATTCCATAGAAATTGGGAATTTGGATATAAAGCAAATCGTTTATGATAATATAAAAATGGCAAAATTAATCCCTTAATAGGAACTTATTTTGAATATTAATAACAAACGGAATAATTCAACTCTTAACTGTCGAAAACCTTCATGTTAATCAATTCTTCTATTGCAATGATAATTATTACAAAATTATTAAACAGAAATCCGAAATTGATTTAATCAACGATTTAAGAGTAGAATTAAATTATCCTTCATGGGAAACTGTGCAATCCTATGTATTGGATTGTATTAAATTGGGAAATAAATTGAATGGTTATTTGCTTCCATTTACACAATTTATTGCAAAGACAGATTCAAATACTATTAATATTCTGGAAGCCAAAGGTAAATTGGTTTTAGTTAATTAGTAATAATGATACTTTTCTTTTCTATTGCTTGTTGAAAATAAATCAATATTCATTGATCAAGAATCAACATTTTCAAAGGTCGAAGTTTTAAATGCCTCCCAGGCTCCCAGACTATCGGACCCCCCTACCCCCCTCCATGCCTAAATTCCATTTCTTATCCCATCTTTGCAATCAACATGCAGGAATACAAACTCAACGAAAGTCATTATGAAATCCCAGACCTTGCAGATGGCATTTACGACGGCTTACTCATGGTAGGCAGGGTCTGGAGTTGAACAATTGCTGGTGGCTTATCTCAATGGAATTTTTCCTCGGTACAATAAAGGCCAGCAAATCATGTGGTTTGCTCCCATTCCTCAGGGCTGGTGCTGTTTCAAAGAAACTGAAGATCGCGAAGAGTTTGAAATTATTGATGAAGAAAAATATTTTTCTATACAGTGTGGATTGCAATTTTTTGGATGTGATGCTTCAATGCAAAACGGTGGCCCGGCATGGCGAACACGGAAGCTGGATCCACGGCGATATCATTAAAGCTTTTTCAGATCTGCATGAAAAGGGTTTGGCGCATTCCCTAGAAATATGTGAGTATTCCGGCCAAAATGAGCCACTGATTCCGGAGCAAATTGAGCCACCGATTCCGGAGTAAAGTGAGCCAGGGATTCCGGAGCAAAGTGAGCCACTCAAGGCAGTATGATTTGAGACCTATTTTGAAGTAAAAATTACTTCAAGATGGCCAATCAAATTGTATCTATGCAAAAGCTAAGAAAACTATTAAAATTGACTTTGGAAGCCTTATCTGATCGTAAGATTAGTCAGCTTACCGGAATGTCGAGGAATACCATTGATAAATACAAAGAGGTATTCGCTAAGCATCCTTTGAGTTATCAACAATTACTTAAACTATCGGACAAGGAGTTATATTCTATTGTCTACCCTCCAGCTGAGCAAGACCCAGTCATGATGAATTATATCGTTTGTTCCCAGATATGAAAAACGATTAACAAAAGTTGGAGTGACCAAACTTTTGCTCTGGGAAGATTACAAAGGGAGTTTCCTCAGGTGTTCAATACTCCCAATTTTGTGAACATTTTAAACGCTATGAAAAAAGTCAGCAACTCAGTTATGTGTTTGATCATAAAGCCGGGGATAAAATCATGATTGATTTTGCAGGTAAAAAATTGCACTTATTGGATCCCGATTCTGGTGAACCTACTCCAGTCGAAGTATTTGTTGGTATTTTGCCTGTAGTGGATACACATTTGCAATCGCTATTCCAAGTCAAACCACACCTGATTTTTTATACGCATTAGAATCAACTCTACATTATTTTGGGGGCGTTCCACAGGCGATCGTTACTGACAACCTAAAGCCTGCTGTAAACCGTGCCAGCAAGTACGATCCTGAGTTGAATAAAAGTATGGCAGATTTTGCGGAGCATTAGATGCCGCAGTATTACCTACACGCACGCAAACCAAAAGATAAAGCCTTAGTTGAATCTGCCATTAATATCCTATATATACCAGAATTTATGCTCCGCTCCACGACAAAAAGTTTTCATAGCCTTCGAGACTTGAATGAAGCCATTCGTATATTGCTTGATAAGCACAATAGTATTCTTTATCAACAAAAACCATTTAGCCGCAAACAACAATTTGATTCAGTAGAAAAAATCAACTAAAACCATTGCCTGAACTAAAATTTGAATTTAAAAAATATCAACAAGCAAAGGTTCAACCCAATTGTCATGTATTGCTTAGCGAGGATCGCAAGTATTACTCTGTACCATACAGTTATACTGGTCAAAAAGTTGATATTGGGTATACCGCCACAACCGTGGAAATATTTTCAAACATGAGCGAATAGCCCTACACCAAAGGAATAGAACATGGAGCAAGTATACTACCAATGGAACTCATTTGCATCCCAATCACCAATATTACCGTCGCTGGAATAAAGATTTTTTTTGTCCAGGAAGGGGCTAAGATAGGAGAACATACAATTCGTTTTATGGAACAACTATTTGCGCAGAGCAAACATCCTGAGCAAGCTTTTAAAAGCTGTCAGGGGTGCTCCATCTTGCAACAAAAACGGAAACGATAAGGTAGATCAGGCTGCTGGAATCTGTCTACAATTTGATTATGTATCATACCGGAAATTGGAACAAATTCTCTCAATGGATTTTCAAAATATCAAATGGGACGAAGCTTCTCCAACCCAATTGGATCTTTTCATGAAAATATCCGAGGTCAAATGTATTATAAGTAACCTTTTTAAATTATCTATATGAATCAACAAAGTACTTTAGATTCCATGCGCAACTTGCGGTTAACTGGAATGGCCGATCGATACGAAGCCATTATTCATTTACCAGCACACCAAAAACCAGATGAATCCATTTAATTGGCCAATTGGTAGAAGCTGAATTTTTGCACCGTAATCATCGCAAAACTCAAACTTCTGTAAAGAATGCAAAGTTTAGGTATCAAGCTAATCTTAACGATGTGATTTGTACACCACAAAGGAATCTCTCAAAAGAAATAATTTCTTCAATATCGGATTGCTCGTTCATAGATCGTGGTGAAAATATTATCATTACCAGGTGCTACAGGTTGCGGGAAAAGTTTTCTTGCATCTGCTATCGGATATCAAGCTTGTATTAAAGGCAAACGTAAGCTTATCTTTCATTACCTAAACTGTTTGCAAAATTAAATCAGATAAATTGGATGGTGCATTCCGCAAAGACATTGATAGACTTGAAAATAAAAATCTTGTTATTTTAGATGACTGGGGTTTGACTCCCCTCGATACTCAGGCTCGTTTAGCTTTGTTGCAAATAATGGAAGATAGACATAACAGATATTCCACCATAATCGTCTCTCAACTTCCTGTAGCTGCATGGCATCAATATACAATGAAAATACCATTGCCGATGCTATCCTTGATCGTATAATACATCAAGCTCATAGAATTGAACTAACCGGTGAATCTTTACGCAAAATGTCAAAATTAATCAACAATAATTACTTTTGGCTTATGGTCTTTTATCTACTTATTTAGTGGCTCACTTTGCTCCGGAATCCCTGGCTCACATTCAACCGGAATTAGTGGCTCAGTTTAGACCGGAATGGGTGGCTCAGATTGCCCGGAATATTCAAAATATGGAAAGAAGGAGATTTGGTCGGAGGATTGTATGGTCT